>DASQKY010000013.1 GCA_035630295.1 Acidimicrobiales bacterium
CTTCGGCGGTCAGCTGCTCGTCGGCCACGGGGAGATCATGCCGCGCCAGCGGCCACCTCACGCCCGCGGATGTCGGCGGGGTGGATGCGGCGCCGGAAGGTGGCGCTCATGCGGGGCCCGGCGTGGGCCACCTTGGGGACGCAGTGCTGCCACGTGTGCTGGCAGGTGCCGCCCATGACGAGGAGGTCGCCCGAGTGGAGCTCGAAGGCCCGCGAGGCGCCGCCCCCGACCGGGCGGAGCAGGAACCGGCGGGGTGAGCCGAGCGACAGCACGGCGACGACGGTGGCCGGACGGTCCCGCTCGTAGCGATCGCCGTGCCAGGCCACCGAGTCGCGCCCGTCGCGGTAGAGGTTGAGCCCGATGGCGTCGAAGCCGCGCTGGTAGCGGCCGTCGAGGGCGGGGAGCAGCGTCCGGAGGAGGGGAGCGGGGGCGGACTCGAGACGGCGGTCGGGCTGCTCCTCGTCGCCCCACCAGGCCGTGAGCCGGGGCTCGACGACCAGGTCGCCGTACATCGCCACCTCGCGCTGACGCCAGCGGACGGTGTCGGCCAGCTCGGTGAACAGGTCGTCGGCCCCGCCCAGCCAGGCCGGGACGTGGTCGACCCACGCCCCCGCACCGAGGTCGATGCGCTCGGCGGTGGCGAAGGTCGGATCCGGGGTGGGCGCGCCACCGGCCAGGAGGGAGGGTTGGAACACGAGCTCCGGGGGCATGCCAGAAGCGTACACGTGTTCGTATCGGTTGCCCAGAGATCGAAGGGAGGCCCGGTCGTGCTCCTCACCTACCATCGCCGCCATGGCCAAGCCCCCCGTCCTCACGCCCCAGGCCGACGACTTCCCCCGCTGGTACCAGGACGTGGTGGCCAAGGCCGAGCTGGCCGACAACGGGCCGGCCCGGGGCACGCAGATCATCCGGCCCTACGGCTTCGCCATCTGGGAGCGGATGGTGGCCGAGGTCGACGCCCGCATCAAGGCGGCCGGGGCCGAGAACGCCTCGTTCCCCCTGTTCATCCCCCAGAGCTACCTGACCCGCGAGGCGGAGCACGTCGAGGGCTTCGCCCCCGAGCTGGCCGTGGTGACCCACGGCGGGGGCAAGGAGCTGGAGGAGCCCCTGGTGGTGCGGCCCACCTCGGAGACGGTGATCGGGGAGTACATGGCCCGCTGGGTCAACTCCTACCGGGACCTGCCCATGCTGCTGAACCAGTGGGCCAACGTGGTGCGCTGGGAGCTGCGGCCCCGGCTGTTCCTGCGCTCCACCGAGTTCCTGTGGCAGGAGGGCCACACCGCCCACGTCGACGAGGCCGACGCCCGGGCCTACGCCCACCGCATCCTGCGCGACGTGTACGAGGACTTCATGGTGAACGTGTTGGCCATCCCGGTGCTGGTGGGGCGCAAGACGCCCGACGAGCGCTTCCCGGGGGCCACCAACACCATGACCACCGAGGCCATGATGGGCGACGGCAAGGCCCTGCAGATGGGCACCAGCCACGAGCTGGGCCAGAACTTCGCCCGGGCCTTCGACATCGTCTTCCAGGACGCCGAGGCCACCCAGCAGCACGCCTGGACCACGTCGTGGGGCGTGTCGACCCGGATGATGGGGGGCCTCATCATGGGCCACGGCGACGACGCTGGGCTCCGCCTGCCCCCCCGCATCGCCCCCACCCAGGTGGTGGTCCTCGTCGTCCGCGACGGCGACGGGGTGGGGGAGCGGGCCCGCCTCGTCGCCGAGGCCCTGCGCACGGCCGGGGCCCGGGTCACCGTGGACGACCGCACCGAGGTGGGCTTCGGGCGGCGGGCCACGGCCTGGGAGCTCAAGGGCGTGCCGGTGCGCATCGAGCTCGGTCCCCGGGACCTGGAGAACGAGGAGGCCACCGTGGTCCGCCGGGACGTGGGGGAGAAGGCCACGGTCGGCCTGTCCGGCCTCACCGACCACGTCACCGACCTGCTGGAGCGGATCCAGGCCGACATGCTGGCCGTGGCCCGGGCCCGCCGCGATGACCGCACCGTGGACGTGGCCTCGGTCCCCGAGGCGGTGGAGGCGGCCGGCACCGGCTTCGCCCGCCTGCGCTGGGGCCTGGTCGACCCCGACGCCCTCACCGCCCTGAAGGCCGAGGGCATCACCGTGCGCTGCCTCCAGGCGCCCGACGGCGACGTGGCCGCCACCGACGACGACCCCGACAGCGTGGCCACCGTCGCCCGCTCCTACTGAGCGGGCGACGGCGGCCGCCGGGCCAGGTCAGACCCGGTTGGCGTACTCCGTAGAGGTGCGGAGGTCGCGCACCAGGTCGGTGCGGGGCGTGCCGGAGGTGAGGGCCGTGGTGGCGGCCGTCCGCTCGGTGGAGGTCGGGGTGCGGGCCAGCAGCGACAGGTAGAGCGCGTCGATGGTGACGGCCACCTCGGTGTCGTGCACGTACTCCGATGACCGGGAGACGGCCAGGGCCACCGACCCCCGCGACCGACCGCCGTTCAGCTCCGAGATCCAGAAGTTCCGGCCCGCGGTGTCGGGGGCCCGGCCCAGGATGTTCTGGTAGATGGCGTCCACGAACTGCCCGTTGGTCAGCCCGTCGTAGAGGCCGTGGAACTCGCTGGAGTTGGAGAAGCTGCTGGCCATGGTCTCCAGGCTGGTGCCCGAGGCCAGGCGGCCGTACCAGTAGTCGTAGCCCGGCAGGTCGGCGGCCCGGCCCAGCAGGGCCCGGTAGGCCCGGAGCACCTCGGGCCCCCGGTCCTGGAACTCCTCGGTGTTGAGGAACGTGCGGATCAGGCCGTCGCCGTCGAGCTGGCCGCTGATGATGTCGGCCGCCCACTTGTTGCGGGAAGCGGTCGACGGCGTGCGGCGCAGGACGTCCTCGTACTGCTGGGCCACGAAGTCGCGGGCGTTGTCGTAGGCGCTGCCCGAGGTGAACGGGCCTATGCCAGCCCCCAGGGGAGAGTCCGTGGGCACCGCGACGCCCATGGCGGCCACCGTCACCCGGCCGCTCGGGGCCACGCTGAAGGTCTTGGCGTTGCGGTTGTAGTCCAGGCGCTGGAAGAAGAGCTTCCGGCCGCAGAGCTGCCCGGTGGGGCAGGGAAGTTCTTCGTCGGCCCACGGCGAGACCGCGGCCCACACCGTCCCCCCGCCATCCACGAACACCGAGCCGTGGCCGGGGTTGACCCAGCTGCCGCCGCTGGTGCCCGCCATCATGGGGGCGGGCGCCTTGGCGAAGGCTCCGGGGAACGAGTCCCGGGAGGTGATGTTCATCTGGTACTCGTAGCTGGGCCCGGTGACGTGGTTCACCCACCCGGTGGCGTAGTGCAGGAAGTACCGGCCGTCGTAGTAGAAGAGGCCCTGGCCCTCGATGATGTTCTTGTCGGCGTCGAGGTTCTCCCAGGAGTTCTGGGGGTTCCAGGCCGAGTCGAGGAGGACGGTGGCCGTCGAGTTGTCGGCCACCCGGCGCAGCGAGGCGGCGTCCAGCTCCTGGGCCATCAGCTGGTTGTCGTTGCCGCTGTCGTTCGGGTCCCAGGGCGTGAAGGTGTCGTGGTGGCGGGTCCAGGTGAGCCACACCTTGCCGGTCTTCGGGTCCTCGAACAGGGAGGGGTCGATGTAGGTGTAGTTGGGGGAGTCCACGGTCGGGCCGGTGCCCCAGGTCCACGGGCCGGTGGGGCTCGGGGCGGTGCCGATGAAGATGGCGCCCCGGTGGTGGCCGGCTCCCTGGACGTGCTGGCCGGCGGTGGCGACCACCCACCGGGTGCCGATCTTGGTGACCTCGACGCCCCACCCGGTGACGTCCTGGTTGTCGTCATGGTTGGGCAGGTGGTCATCGTTGGTCGGGTAGGACTGGGCCACGGAGTGACCCCCCGCAGCCTTGCTGCAGGGCTTGTCGTCGATGCGCGTCCAGTTCTGGCCGTTGGCCGACTGGAAGAAGTTGCACTCGCCCGCCAGGGCGTCGCCCGAGGCGTAGAAGGTGCCGTCGACCAGGACGACCTTGGCGTCGCCCAGGCCGAGCACCGTGTCCCACGGGCCCCGGGCCGGGTTGGTCCGGGTCGAGGTGATGAACGAGGCCGTGCCGGCGCAGTCGACCACGGTGGAGCCCTGGGGCCTCCCGCAGGGGCGGTAGTAGTAGCGGGTGTTGGCGGTCAGGCCGGTCACGGCCTGATCGAAGGGGGCGCCGGTGCCGACGGTGAGGCCCGAGGAGGTCTGCACGGCGGTCGAGGTGGTCGAGCCGGCCGGGAACGAGGCGCTGGTCGAGTACTGGAAGAAGTGCTCCATGGTGCTGGCCTTGGCCACCCCCCAGCCTTCCAAGGTGACCGTGCTGCCGCCCACCGCGGTGGGCGCCAGCGGGAAGCCGTCGCAGGCCGCCACGCTCCCCACCAGGGCACAGGAGATGAGGACGGCCGCGACGCGCCGCCAGGTTCTTGAGTTGTCCGCCATGCGGGCAACATCACACGGATCGGCCGAGGTGTCCAACAGCCGTGAGTGGTCCCCGCCGGTTCGGTCATCGGCCCGGCCGCCCGGAGCCCGCGCCGCTATGCTGGCGGGCCTCACCCTCCGGGGTGGGACGCTGACAGGCGTGGGCTCCGGCCCACGCCTTTCTACTGAGGGCCCACAGGTCCCCGAGGCGAGCGACGAGGAGGTACACCCGAGATGACGACGACCGAGCGCGTGCAGGCGCTGGCCGAGCCGGTGTGCGCCGCCGAGGGCGTGGAGCTGGTCGACGTCGAGATGGACGCCGGGGTGCTGCGCGTCACCGTCGACCGCGACGGCGGCCTCGACCTGGACGTCATCTCCACGCTCACCCGCCGCCTGTCCCGCCTCCTCGACGACGAGGACCCGGTCCCCGGCCGCTACACCCTGGAGGTCTCCAGCCCCGGGCTGGAGCGCCGGCTGCGGACCCCGGCCCACTTCCGCCGGGCGGTGGGCGAGCAGGTCTCCCTGCGCACCGCCCCCGGCACCGAGGCCGGGCGCCGCCTCCGCGGGGCCCTGGTGGCCGCCGACGACGACGGGGTCACCGTCCGGGTCGGCGAGGGCGACGACGCCCCCACCCACACCATCCGCCACGACCAGATCGAGCGGGCCCGCACCGTGTTCGAGTGGGGCCCGGCCCCCCGACCGGGCGGCCCCAAGCCCCCGACCCCCCCATCCGCGAGGAAGAAGGCGACGAAGCCATGAGCCGCAAGCTGGACATGATGGAAGCCCTCCAGGCCCTGGCCGCCGACCGGGGCATCTCCTCGGAGACCCTGATGGGGGCCCTGGCCGACGCCATGGAGTCGGCCTACAGCCGCATGCCCGGGGCCAAGGACTACGCCTGGGTGACCATCGACCCCGACACCTTCGACATCCGGGTCTGGTCGCAGGACCTGGACGAGGACGGCGAGCCCTTCGGCGACGTCAGCGACGTCACCCCGCCCGACTTCGGCCGCATCGCGGCTCAGACCGCCCGCCAGGTCATGAACCAGCGCCTCCGCGAGGTCGACCGGGAGATGAAGTACGAGGAGTACTCCGGGCGCGAGGGCGACATCGTCACCGGCATCATCCAGCAGGGCGACTCCCGCTACACGCTGCTGGAGCTGAACCGGGGCGTCGAGGCCCTGCTGCCCCAGGCCGAGCAGGTGCCCCACGAGCGGCCCCAGGCCAACAGCCGCCTGAAGGCCTACATCGTCGAGGTGCGCAAGACGGCCAAGGGTCCCCAGATCGTGGTCAGCCGCACCCACCCGGGTCTCATCAAGCGCCTGTTCGAGATGGAGGTGCCCGAGATCGCCGAGGGCATCGTCGAGATCAAGGCCTGCGCCCGCGAGCCCGGGCACCGCACCAAGATCGCGGTGTGGTCCAACGACGGCAACGTCGACCCCGTCGGGGCCTGCGTCGGCGCCCGGGGGGCCCGGGTCCGCATGGTCGTCAACGAGCTCAACGGCGAGAAGATCGACATCGTCCCCTTCACCGAGGTGCCCCAGGACCTGGTGGCCAAGGCCCTGGCCCCGGCCAAGGTCAAGGAGGTCCGGCTCGACTACGACACCGGCACCGCCACCGTGATCGTGCCCGATTTCCAGCTCTCCCTGGCCATCGGCAAGGAGGGCCAGAACGCCCGCCTGGCCGCCCGCCTCTCGGGTTGGCGGGTCGACATCAAGAGCGAGACCCAGCTGGCCGAGGACGAGGCCTACGCGGCCCAGGACTGGGCCGAGGGCGAGTGGGTCACCGACCCCGCCTCCGGCGAGCAGGTGTGGCAGCCGGCCGACGGCAGCGCCGCCCTCTCGGCCGAGGCGTGGGCCGAGGCCACCGTCCAGAACGAGGCCGCGGCGGCGGCCGGCGAGGGTGATGCCCCGCCGAAGGGGGAGGCGGCCGGGCCGGTGGTCGACGAGTCGGCCGCGGCCGACGCCAGCGCCGTGCTCGACGAGAGCGCGGTGACCGACGAGGCGGCGGCCGCCGACGACGTGGATGCGGCCGAGGCCGAGATCGCCCCCCCGGCCGCCGCCGACGAGCCGGTGGCACCGCGTGACGGCGCCGGGGCCGAGGGCGACGCCGAGCCGGTGGCGGCCAGCGGCGCGGAGGCCGCCAGCGACGAGGAGGGCTAGGCCGGTGCCCGCCGCCGAGGGGGCCCTACCCGGGCCCCGGCGCACCTGCGTGGGGTGCCGGCGCCGGGCCCACCCCGACGCGCTGGTGCGGGTGGTGCGCACCGCCGAGGGCGACCTGGCCGTGGGCCGCTCCCGGCCGGGCCGGGGGGCCTGGATCTGCCCCGACCCGGCCTGCGCGGCCCTGGCCGGCAAGCGGCGGGCCTGGCCCCGGGCCCTGCGGGGCCCGGTGGAGCCGGAGGCGGTCGACACCCTCACCGCCGCCCTGGCCGGCGACGACGGGGAGGAAGCCGGGCGCTGACCCGGCACACTGGACGGCCGCACCCATCCCCCCCCGGGGGGGGTGAGCGGCGTGCGCTCAGACACGAGCGTCCCGGCCGGCGACCACTTCGCTGCCCGTGGCCTGGGTGCGCGAGGATGGAAGGCCCGTGCACGCGCACGGCTGATGACCCCGAAGGGCTAGGCAACCGACCTTGGCAGGAAAGATCCGCGTCCACGAGCTCGCGAAGGAAATGGGCCTCACCAACAAGGAAGCCCTCGACCTCTGCGTGGATCTCGGTATCGGCGTCAAGACCCATTCCTCCGGTGTGGAGGAGGCGCAGGCCGACAGGGTGCGTCGCAAGGCCCGTCGCGAGGGCCTCGTGCGCGACGAGCAGCCCGAGGAGCCCAAGGAGCCCAAGAAGGCGCCGCCGGCCCAGGCTGCGCCGGCCGAGGCCGCGCCGGCGTCCGAAGGGACGGCCGATGCCCCGGCCGCGCCCGCTGCCCCCGCGCCCGCTGCGCCCCCGCCGGCTCCCCCGGCCGAGATGCCGGCGCCCGAGGCTCCGGCCGCGCCGGCGGCTGAGGCCCCGGCCCCGGCGCCCCCCGCGGCTCCGGCCCCCGCCCCCGAGGCTCCGGCCGCGGCCGCTCCGCCGGCCCCGGCGCCCGAGGCCGCCCCTCCGGCCCCGGCCACCCCGCCCGATCCGCGGCGGGTGGTGACCTCCAGTGGTTCGGGACGCCCGCCCCGCCCCGCCCCGGCGCCCGAGGCCCCCGCGGCCCGGCGCGCCCCCGCCCCGCCGCCCGGCCCGGCCCGGCCGGCCGCTACCGCCGGTCCCGGTGGCCCGGTCGGTGGCCCCGCCGGTCCGGCCGGTGGCCCCGCCGGCCCCGGCAGCGCGCCGCCCGCCGGTGCTCGCCGTCCCCCCACCCCGCCGCGCCCCTCGCCCGGCATGGCGCCCCGGGGCGAGTCCGGCAAGCCCATCCCGCCGCCCCCGGGCCCGCCCCGGGGCATGTCCGGCCGGCCCATCCCGCCGCCGCCCGGCCTCGGGGGCCGGGGCCCGTCCCCGACCCGCGCCGGCGGCCCCGCTCGCCCCGGTGCCCGCCCCAGCGGCGGGCCCAGCCGCGCCCCCGGCGCCCGTCCCGGTGGGCCCATGGGCGCGCCGCCGCCCCCCGGTGGGGGCCCCGGCGGTGGCGGTCCCGGCCGCCCCGGCGGCCCGGCCGGCCGCCGTCCCCCGCGCCGCAAGGGGCGCCGTCGCCGCAACCGCGAAGAGCTGCGGCCCATGGACATGCCGGAGTACACCCCGGCCGAGGCCCCCGTCCCCGACGGGGAGATCGTCATCGAGCGGGGCTCCACCCCGCAGGACCTGGGCCCCCGGCTGAACCGCACCCCGGCCGACGTGGTCCGGTTCCTCATGCAGCAGGGCGAGATGGTCACGGCCACCCAGTCCCTGACCGACGACATGATCGAGCTGTTCGCGGTCGATGTCGGGGCCCAGGTGCGCCTGGCCGACCCCGGCGAGGAGCAGGAGGTCGAGCTCCAGAAGCGCCTGAACGTGGCCGCCCTGATCGACGAGGACGACGAGGACGGCGCGGCCGAGCGTCCGCCGGTGATCACCGTCATGGGCCACGTCGACCACGGCAAGACCAAGCTGCTCGACCAGATCCGCAACGCCAACGTGGTGGCCGGCGAGGCCGGCGGCATCACCCAGCACATCGGCGCCTACCAGGTCACCAAGGACGGGCGTCGCATCACCTTCATCGACACGCCGGGCCACGAGGCCTTCAGCGCCATGCGGGCCCGGGGCGCCGATGCCACCGACGTGGTGGTGCTGGTGGTGGCGGCCGACGACGGCGTCATGCCCCAGACCCTGGAGGCGCTGGACCACGCCAAGGCCGCCGATGTGCCCATCGTGGTGGCCATCAACAAGATCGACCGCGAGAGCGCCGATCCCCAGCGGGTCATGAGCCAGCTGGCCGAGCGGGACCTGGTCCCCGAGGCGTGGGGCGGCGACACCATCATGGTCGAGGTCTCGGCCCTGCAGAACCTGGGCATCGACGACCTCCTGGAGCAGCTCCTGGTGGTGGCCGACGTCGAGGAGCTCACCGCCACCGCCGACGGGCGGGCCATGGGGGTGGTGCTGGAGTCCCACCTGGACGTGGGCCGGGGCCCGGTGGCCTCGCTCCTGGTCCAGCGGGGCACCCTCAAGGTCGGCGACCCGCTGGTGGCCGGAGCGGCCTGGGGCCGGGTCCGAGCCCTGATCGACGACACCGGCAAGCCCATCAAGGAGGCCGGCCCGTCCACCCCCGTGGAGGTGCTGGGCCTCTCCGACGTGGCCCGCGCCGGCGACGACTTCGTGGTCGCCCCGGACGACAAGACGGCCCGGGCCGTGGCCGACCAGCGCGAGCACTACCAGCGGGTGGCCTCCATCTCCGGCACCGCCGCGGTGGCCACCGGGGGCATGAAGCTGGAGGACATCTTCAGCCAGATCCAGGCCGGCGAGGCCGCCACCCTCAACCTCGTCGTCAAGGCCGACGTGAACGGCTCGCTGGAGGCGGTGACCGAGAGCCTCAAGAAGCTGGAGCGCGACGAGGTCAAGCTGGCCTTCGCCCGCCGGGGCGTGGGCGGCGTCACCAAGGACGACATCCAGCTGGCCCTGGCCACCAACGCCACCATCATCGGCTTCAACGTCCGGCCCGACCGCCTGGCCCGCGAGATGGCGGCCCAGGAGGGCGTGGAGATCCGCAGCTACGAGATCATCTACAAGCTCATCGAGGACATCGAGAGCGCGATGGTCGGCATGCTGACGCCCGAGACCGAGGAGGTCGTCACCGGCGAGGCCGAGGTCCGGGAGATCTTCCGGGTCCCCCGCATCGGGGCCATCGCCGGCTGCTACGTCACCAACGGCACCATCACCCGGGGCTCCAAGGTCCGCTTCCTGCGGGAGGGCACCATCATCTGGAAGGGCGCCATCCAGTCGCTCAAGCGGTTCAAGGACGACGCCCGCGAGGTGGCCGCCGGCTACGAGTGCGGCATCGGCCTGTCGGACTTCCAGGACCTCAAGCAGGGCGACGTCATCGAGACGTTCGAGGAGCGGGAGATCCCCAGGACCTAGACCGACGCCGGGCCCCGGGCGGGCCTAGGGTCGGGACCATGGTCGTCGGGGCGCTCCGGGTCGAGCTGCACGTACCGACGGCGGGGTCGCTCAAGGCCAAGCGGGCCGAGCTGCGCCCCATCCTGGACGGGGTGCGGCACCGGTTCCGGATCTCGGTGGCCGAGGTCGACCACCAGGACACGTGGCAGCGCAGCACCCTGGGCTTCGCGGTGGTGAGCTCCAGCACGGCCCAGGCGGCCACGGTGCTGGACGAGGTGGAACGGTTCGTGTGGTCCCGCCCGGGCATCGAGGTGCTGCGGGCCGACCGGCAGTGGATGGAGGAGGACTGACATGGCCAAGCGGACCAACCCCAAGCGGAACTACCCGCGCATGGCCCGGGTCAACGAGCTGCTGCGTGAGGTGCTGGCCGAGGCCCTGGAGCGGATCGACGACGACCGGCTGGTCGACGTGACCGTCACCAACGTGGCCTGCGAGGCCGACATCGGCTCCGCCGTGGTCCACTTCGACGTGCTGGCCGGGGCCGAGGCCGACCCCGAGGTGCTGGAGGCCTTCGAAGAGCTGCGCCCCCGGCTCCAGGCCGCCATCAACCGGGAGACCCGCCTGAAGCAGACCCCGAAGCTGACCTTCGCCGCCGACCCGGTGATCCGCTCGGCCGAGCGGATCGACGCCGTGCTCCGCGGCCTGCGGTCCCACGACCCGGGCGAGGCGGCCGGCTCCGACCCCGCATGAGCGGGGGGCTGCCCCCGGGGCCGGACGGCGTGGCCGTGGTGGACAAGCCCGCCGGCTGGACCAGCCACGACGCCGTGGCCCGGGCCCGCCGGCTGCTGGGCACCCGCAAGGTCGGCCACTCCGGCACCCTCGACCCCGACGCCACCGGCGTCCTGGTCCTGGGGGTGGGCAAGGCCACCCGGCTCCTGCGCTACCTGCTGCCCCTGGGCAAGGCCTACGAGGCCGAGATCGTCCTCGGTGTCGAGACCACCACCCTGGACGCCGCCGGCGAGGTGACGGCCCGCCACGACATGGGCGGCGTCACCGTGGACGACGCCCGCCGGGTGGCGGCCGGGCAGCTCACCGGCCCCATCCTCCAGGTCCCGCCCATGGTCTCGGCCCTCAAGGTCGACGGCCGGCGCCTCCACGAACTGGCCCGGCAGGGCATCGAGGTGGAGCGCGAGGCCCGCCCGGTCACCGTCCACGCCTTCGCCCTGGACGAGGTGCCGGGCGAGCCGGGGGTGCTGCGGGCCACCGTCGAGTGCTCCTCGGGCACCTACGTCCGGACCCTGGCCGCCGACCTGGGCCGGGCCCTGGGGGGCGGGGCCCACCTCCGGGCCCTCCGGCGCACCGCGGTGGGGACCTTCACCCTGGACGCGGCCGTGGCCCTCGACGACCTGGAACCGGGCCACCTCCGCCCCCCGGCCGCGGCCGTGGCCCACCTGCCGGCCGTCACCGTGGAGGGCCACGTGGCCGTGGCCGTGGGCCACGGCAAGGTCCTCGACCGCCCCACCGTGGGCCTGCCGGCCGAGGGCGACGGGCCGTGGGCCGTGCTCGACCCGGCCGGGGCCCTGGTCGCCGTGTACGTCGCCCACCGCGACGACACGGTGAAGCCCGAGCTGGTCATCCCGGCCTGAGCCGGCCCACCGACCAGACCGGCCGCCCCCCGGAAAGAGGAGGGCCGAGGCGGTGGGGTCCTGCCACCATGCCGGGGTGACCTCGCCGTTGCCCCCGCCGCCCGAGCCCGCCCCCCCGCCGCCCAGCGCGGCCAGCACCGTCCGGCGCGCCCCGGGGCGGGCCCGCTACGACGAGGCCGCGGTGCACGCCGTGCTCGACGCGGGGTGGATCGCCCACGTGGGCCTGGCCGTCGACGGGGAGCCGGTGGTGGTCCCCATGGTCTACGCCCGGGACGGCGACCGCCTCCTGCTCCACGGGTCGGTGGCCTCACGGCTCCTGCGGGGCCTGGACGCCGGCCTGCCGGTCAGCGTGGCCGTGACCCACGTCGACGGGCTGGTCCTGGCCCGCTCGGCCTTCCACCACTCGGTCAACTACCGCAGCGTGGTGGTGCGGGGCCGGGCCACCCGCATCACCGACCCCGAGGCCCTGGCCGCCGGCTTCGCCCGCCTGGTCGACCAGGTGGCGCCGGGCCGCTCCGCCCTGGTGCGGGCCCCCGACCGGGCCGAGACCCGCCAGACCGCCCTGGTGGAGGTGCCGCTGGCCGACGCTGCGGTCAAGGCCCGCACCGGCGGGCCCATCGACGACGAGGGCGACCTGGGCTGGCCGGTGTGGGCCGGGGTGGTGCCGGTGGCCCTGGTGGCCGGGGCCCCGCGCCCCGCCCCCGACCTCCCGGCCGGCGACCTGCGGCCCCCGGCGGCCGTGGTGCTGCCCTGAGCCGCCGCCTCAGCCGTCGAGCGCGTCGGCCAGGGCCGCGGCCAGGGCCCGGTGGCCGGCCGCGTTGGGGTGGAAGGACATGGAGGCCACGTCCAGGCCGGAGGTGATGTGCAGGCCGTTGACGTACGGGTCGGTGTCACACACCGAGTGCCCGGCCACCCGGCCGGTGGGGTCGACGTAGAGGGCCCCCGCCCCCTCGGCTGCGTCCTGGAGGGCCCGGTTCAGGGCCGTCACCAGGGCTCGGGACCGGCCCACGGAAGCGGGGGCGAAGCGCCACCGGCCGCCGAAGGCGTCGCTCCCGTCCGCGAAGCGCAGGGGCCCGGAGCAGTCGCGGCCGGTGGCCGGGAGCAGCTGCGGGTAGCCGACCACGGCCACCGTGGCCCCCCGGGCGGCGGCCCGGACGTCGCTCACCAGCCGGGGCAGGGTGCAGGGGCCGCCCCCGCAGGGCGACTCGCCGTCGTCCTCGTCGCCCGGGCCCGGGGCGCCACCCGCCTCCCGGGCCAGCGCCTCGACGGTGGCCATGGCCTCGTCGATGGCCCCCTCGCAGTTGGCGGCGCCGTACTCGAGGTTGACCTGGACGCCCGCCACCCGGACGTCCAGGCAGGCCGAGATCAGGGACACGAACCCGATGTCGTTGCCGCCGACGGTCAGGGTGACCAAGTCGGGCGGCGGCCCGGAGGCCAGCGCCCCGAGCTGGCCCGTCTCTCCGTCCCCACCGTCCGGGGGCACCGCCGGGTACATGGACCAGACGGTGGCGCCCCCGCAGGCCACCAGGTCGAGCGACCCGGGCACGGCCGCGCTGGTGGCCCGGGCCACCTCGGGGTACGAGGCGAAGGACCGGCCGCAGCCGTCGGGCCGGGCCGAGCCGGGCGGGGCCCCGGGCCCGGGGGGCGGGCCGATCCCGGCGTGGAAGGGGGCCACGCCCTCGCCGGCCACGTAGGAGTCGCCCAAAGCCACGTAGCGCCCGGGGCGGGGCGGGGGGACCAGGCCCTGGGCCCGGGCGTAGAGCTCACCGGTGCCCGCCAGCCGGGCCCACAGCCCGGCCAGGTCGCCGTCGCGCTGCAGGCGCGGCCCCTCGACCCGCAGCTCGGCGGGGGCCACCGGGCGGTCGAGCAGGTGCCGGTAGGCCGCGGCCACCACGGTCCGGGCCGGCTCGGGCAGCCGGGCCAGGGCGCGGGTGACGGCCCAACGTGGTGCGCCACCGGCCAGGCGGGCCATCCAGTAGGACCGGCCCCCGGGGTCGGCGGGCCGGTGCAGGACGGCCTCGTACACCCCGTCGACGAAGCCGGCCGGGGTGGCGCCGGCCGCGACCCAGAGCTCGTCGGAGGCGGCCAGCTCGGCCAGCAGCAGGTCGTGGCGGGCCCGGGCCTGCAGGCGGGCGGTCCAGAACCGGCGGCCCTCGGGGTCGGCGGCCCGGCCCAGGACGGTGCGGTAGGCGTCGTCGACCACCAGGCCGACGGCCTCGTCGGTGGCGGCCATGCGGCGGACCAGGGTGCCCGGCCCGGTGCCCCGGGCCAGGAGGGCCACCCATGCGGCTCGTCCCGGCGGGTCGGGGCAGCGACCCAGCACGGTGGCGTAGGCCAGGTGGACCACGGCATCGGCGCCGTAGGCCGGTGGCGGGCACGTGTCCCGGGGGGTCGGAGCCGGGGCCTGGGCACCGGCCGCGCCGGTGGGCCCCCAGCCGACCAGGGCCAGGACCAGCCCGGCCACCGCTGCCATGCGTCGCACGTCGCCCCCTCGTCGTCGCCGGCTCCCGCGTCGGCGGGCCCGATGCTACCGCCCCCCATCGGCGGGGCCCGAGGCGGTCGGCGCGGGGTGGGGACCCGGCCGGTGCCCGGGGTAGCGTCGCCGGCCGTGGAGATCCTCCGGGCCGACGGCCCGTGCCCGGCGCCCGAGGTCGGGGCGGCCGTCACCATCGGCGCCTACGACGGCGTTCACCTGGGCCACCGGGCCGTCATCGCCGAGGTGCGGCGCCGGGCCGAGGAGCTGGGCGTGCGCAGCGCGGTGGTCACCTTCGACCGCCACCCGGCCATGGTGGTGCGGCCCGAATCGGCCCCCCGGCTGCTGACCGACCTGGACCAGAAGCTGGAGCTGCTGGCCTCCACCGGGGTCGACGTGGCTCTGGTGGTCCGCTTCGACCAGGAGCGGGCGGCCGAGAGCGCCGAGGACTTCGTCCGCGAGGTGATCGTGGGCTGCCTGGCCGCCCGCACCGTGGTGGTGGGGGAGGACTTCCACTTCGGGCACGGTCGCCGGGGCACCGTGGACCTGCTGCGCCGGGCCGGGGCCGAGGCCGGCTTCACCGTCGAGGGCCTGGGCCTGCGCTCGGCCTCCGACGTGGGGGCCGAGGCCGCCGCCATCTGGGCCGACGCCACCGCGGCGGCGGGGGGCGACGCCCCCGAGGAGAAGGTCTCCTCCACCGCCATCCGGGCCGCCCTGGTGGCCGGGGCCATCGACCGGGCCATCGCCCTCCTGGGCCGGCCCCACGAGGTGCGGGGCCTGGTCTCGCCGGGGGACCGGCGGGGGCGGGAGCTGGGCTTCCCCACCGCCAACGTGGCCGTGCCCGGCGACATCCTGCTGCCCGCCGACGGCATCTACGCCGGGTGGCTGGTCCGGGCCGACGGCACCGTCCTGCCCACCGCCATCAACCTGGGCCGGCGGCCCACGTTCTACGAGCAGGCCCACGCCTCCCTGCTGGAGGCCCACGTCCTCGACTTCGACGGCGACCTGTACGGCGAGCGGGTGGCCGTCCGGTTCGTGGCCCGCCTCCACGGCGAGGTGACGTACCCCTCCGTCGAGGCCCTGATCGCCGGCATCGCCGCGGACTGCGACGAGGTCCGGGGCATCCTCGGGACCTGACCCCCGCCGACCTGGGCACGGACGTGCCCGATGTCCCGGCACTCCTGTGCCGGGTTGGGGGGGTGGGGGTGGTCGGGAACGGGACGACCGGCTGCCATGCTGGTCCCCATGTCCGCTGCTCCCCGGCCCCGGGGTGCCGGGAGGCGCCCGCCTCCGTCGGGGTCCGGCATCACCCGGGTCGAGACGGAGCCGGACACCGCGCCGGTCATCGGCCCGGCCGAGCGGCCCGAGCAGATCCGCGCCCGCCGCCTGCCCCGGCTGGCCCGCCACACCGTCACCCTGGCCGACGGGCACGAGGTGGGCGTGGCCGTCTGCGGCCGGGGCGTGCCCCTGGTGCTGGTCCACGGCTTCAGCGCCGAGGGGATGCTCTACGCCCAGACCCTGTCCCGCCTGGTGGGGACCGGGTTCCGGGTGGTGGCCATCGACACCGCCGGCCACGGCGGCACCCTGGGCCTCCCCACCGGCGGGGCCAGCATGGAGTCCTACGCCCGCCTCCTGGGCCAGGTCCTGGAGGAGCTGGGCATCCGCCGGGCCGTCCTGGCCGGGCACTCCATGGGGGGCCGGCTCGTGGTCGAGCTGGCGGCCCAGGAGCCGGACCGGGCCATCGCCGTGGTCCTCCTGGACGCCATCGTGGGGGCCACCTGGGACCGCATGGTGAACCTGTTCCGGGTGGCCCCGCCCCTGCTGGCCGGGGTGGCCGGGGCCCTGGTCCTCGACAGCGCCACCACCCTGCCCCTGCTGCGGGACCCGGCCCAGGCCCGCAAGCTGGGCCGGCTGGTGGCCCCGGTGCTGGTCGGCCACGCCCGGCGCCCGTGGCGGATGCTGGGCCCCGCGGTGTCGATCCTGCGGTCCCGGGGCTCGGGGTGGATGCTCGACCGCATCGCCGAGGAGGGCATCCCCCTGGTGGTGATCCACGGCGAGCGGGACGTGGCCGTGCCCCTGGCCACCGCCCGCAGCGCCGCCGAGCGGGGCCGGGGCACCCTGGTGACGGTGGAGAAGGCCCGGCACTCGTGGCTGCTGCGCGACCCCCGCACCCTGCCGGCCATCTTCGACACGCTGCTGGCCAGCCGGGTGGGCGAGGCGGTCATGGCCCGGGTGGCTAACGACCTGGGCCTGTCCAGCCCCGGCTACCTCGACCAGGCCACCCTCGACGACCTGGACCGCACCTACCTGGAGCCGGGTGCCCCGGTGCTGGGCCTGTCGCCCCCCGACGAGGCGCTCGACCCCCTGCCCCGCCTGGGCCGGCCCCGCTACCGGTGGCGCGTGGAGGAGTGGGTGCCCGACGAAGTGGGGGCTCCGGGGGCGGCGCTGCTAGCGTGACCTCCGGTCCGGCGCGCTCCGTGCGCCCGGGCGACCGCCCTCCGACACGTACCGGCTGCTCCGGCAGTACACGGTCGGCAGAGCCGGGTCAGACACCCACCCTCGGGCCGCTCCGCGGCCCGCAACCCCAGAGAGACACTGCATGTCCGAGATCACTGACCGCGCCAAGCCCGGCGTCATCGGGGAGCACCGCCTCCACGACACCGACACCGGATCCCCTGAGGTGCAGATCGCGCTGCTCAGCCAGCGCATCGACCACCTCACCGAGCACCTGAAGGTCCACAAGAAGGACTTCCACAGTCGCCGGGGGCTGCTGATGCTGGTCGGTCGTCGCCGACGCCTGCTCGACTACCTCTCCAAGAACGACGTGGAGCGGTATCGAGCCCTCATCGCCAAGCTCGGCCTGCGCCGCTAGCGAGACCCCGACGAGCAGCCTCCGGGCTGCTCGTCTGCTCTTTTCCAGACACACCAACCAACACCGTGCCCCACGGGGACGGATCAGTTGCCGGTCGCCCTCGTCCCGGCCTGCCGCAGGAGCGGCGGACGTCGGGGGGACGCCGACTGGGAGCTGACCCGCCCGGGGGCACCGACCGGGACCGCAGGCGCGGTCCCAGAGGAGATACCCCATGGCTGAAGCCATCACCGTGTCGGCGCCCGTCTCGGGCACCGACAAGATCATCGAGCTGTCCACCGGCGTGCTCGCCCCGCAGTCCCAGGGTGCCGTCGTCGTGGGCCTGGGCAACACCCAGGCCCTGGTGACCGCCAACGGCGCCACGTTCACCCGGGAAGGCATCGACTTCTTCCCGCTGACCGTGGACGTCGAGGAGAAGATGTACGCCGCCGGCAAGATCCCCGGCTCGTTCTTCCGCCGGGAGGGCCGCCCCGCGGATGAGGCCGTGCTCACCTGCCGGCTCATCGACCGCCCGTTGCGGCCCAGCTTCGCCGACGGCTACCGCAACGAGACCCAGGTGGTGGCCACCATCATCGCCGCCGACCAGGTCAACCCCCACGACGTCCTGGCCATCAACGGGGCCTCGGCCTCGCTGATGCTGTCGGGCCTGCCCTTCGACGGGCCGCTGGGCGCCGTGCGCCTGGCCTACTCCACCGACGGCGAGTGGATCCCCCACCCGACCTTCGAGGAGATCAACGAGGCCACCTTCCAGCTGGTGGTGGCCGGCCGCTCCGTCGGCGACGACGACGTGGCCATCATGATGGTCGAGGGCAACGGCACCGAGAAGGCCTGGAGCTACTACGAGGCCGGCGCCCCCAAGGTCACCGAGGCGGTCATCGCCGACGGGCTGGAGAAGTGCAAGGTCTGGATCGGTGAGTCCATCGCCCTCCAGCGCCAGCTGGTGGCCGAGGCCGGCGTGGGACCGGCCCTGGTGTGGGAGTCGCAGCTCGACTACGACGACGAGGTGGCCGACGCGGTGGCCGCCACCGGCCGGGACGAGGTGGCCCAGGCCAACACCATCGCCGACAAGGCCGAGCGCAACGCGGCCAACGACGCGGCCAAGGCGCGCATCGTGGCCGAGCTGTGCGGCGAGGGCGCCCCCTTCGCCGGCCGTGACAAGCAGGTCAAGAACGCCATCCGGGCCCTGACCAAGAAGGTCATCCGCCAGCGCCTGGTCGAGGACGGCGTCCGCATCGACGGCCGTGGCCCCCGCGACCTCCGGCCGGTGACGGCCCAGGTCGGCGTGCTGCCCACCGCCCACGGCTCCGGCCTGTTCCAGCGGGGCGAGACCCAGGTCCTCAACGCCCTGACCCTGGGCATGCCCCGCATGGACCAGATGCTCGACACCCTCGGGCTGCAGACCAAGAAGCGCTACATGCACCACTACAACATGCCGCCCTACTCCAACGGGGAGACGGGCCGCATCGGCGGCACCAAGCGCCGCGAGGTGGGCCACGGCATGCTGGCCGAGCGGGCCCTGCTGCCCGTGGTGCCCTCCCTGGAGGAGTGGCCCTACGCCCTCCGCCTGGTGTCCGAGGTGCTGTCGTCCAACGGCTCCACCTCCATGGGCTCGGTGTGCTCGTCGTCGCTGTCGCTCATGGACGGCGGCGTGCCCATCAAGGCCCCGGTGGCCGGCATCGCCATGGGCCTGGTCAAGGAGGGTGACACCTTCATCACCCTGACCGACATCCTGGGGGCCGAGGACGCCTTCGGCGACATGGACTTCAAGATCGCCGGCCCGGCCGACTTCATCACCGCCCTCCAGCTCGACACCAAGATCGACGGCCTGCCCGCCGACGTGCTGGCCGCGGCCCTGGACCAGGCCCGCGAGGCCCGCCTGGCCATCCTCGAGGTCATGAACGCCACCATCCCCGAGCCCCGCTCGGACGTGGGCGAGACGGCGCCGAAGATGATCAGCTTCGAGATCCCCATCGACAAGATCGGCGAGGTCATCGGGCCCAAGGGCAAGGTCATCAACACCCTCCAGCAGGAGACCGGGGCCGACATCAACGTCGACGACGACGGCATGGTCGGCACGGTCACCATCGGGTCCAAGGACGGCGCCGCCGTCGCCGAGGCCCGCCGCCGGATCGAGCTGATCATGGACCCGCCCGCCGCCGTGGTCGGCCAGAACTACGAGGGCAAGGTGGTCAACATCACCAAGTTCGGCGCCTTCGTCAACATCCTCCCCGGCCGCGACGGCCTGGTCCACATCTCCAAGCTGGGCCAGGGCAAGCGCATCGACCGGGTCGAGGACGTGGTCAGCCTGGGCGACACCATCGAGGTCCGGGTCGACGACATCGACCCGCAGGGCAAGGTCTCGCTCTCGCCGGTCGGCGAGAACGGCGAGGTGGCCGAGCCGACCGGCGGCGGCGACCGGGGCGACCGCCCCGAGCGCGGCCGGGACCGGGACCGGGGCGGCGACCGTGACCGTCCCTCCCGCCCCGAGCGCGCCCCCCGACGCGACGCCGAGCCCGCACCGGTCGCCGGTGCGGTGGCCACGGTGAGCTTCGAGGAGAGCTTCGACGCCGAGCTGCGCGACGAGTTCGGCGACCTCGGTCCTTCCACCACGGGCAACGGCGGCGACCGCAGCCGCCCCGCCGGTGGGACGGGCCGGAGCGGCCCCCGCCGTCCGAGCGGTGGCGCCGACCGCGGTCGCCGCCGCTGATCGTCACCTCCACGCTTCCGAGCGGCCTCCGCATCGTCACCGAGACGATGCCGGAGGCCCGCTCGGTGAGCGCAGGCTTCTGGGTGGGGGTCGGGGCCCGGGACGAGAGCCCGGAGCTGGCCGGCGCCTCCCACTTCCTCGAGCACCTGCTGTTCAAGGGGACCGAGGCCCGTTCGGCCTCGTCGATCAACCGCGCCATCGACGCCACCGGCGGCGACATGAACGCCTTCACGACCGCCGAGTACACGGCCTTCCACGCCCGGCTCCCCGAGGGCCACCTCGACCTCGCCCTCGAGGTGCTGTCCGACG
>DASQKY010000014.1 GCA_035630295.1 Acidimicrobiales bacterium
CATCTACTTCGCCGCCAACCTCGTCACCTGGGTCGACGTCGACAAGCGTCACGAGGACCTCCAGACGTTGGAGAACGAATACCTCGAAGAGCGCGACGCCATCGAGAAGGAAAAGGAGTTGGCGATCGACCGCCGCTTCAAGGAGCTCGAGGAAGAGGCCACCCGAGTCGAGGGCGAGGGCGGCGACACCAAGACGCTGACGAGCGTTCGCAAGGTGGCCGACCGCGACATCGAGGCGCTCCGCGAGCGCTACGACGTCGAGCTCGATCTCGTCGCTCGCACCTGGGACGAGTTCAAGGACCTGCATTCGCGCAAGATCATCGACGACGAGATGCTGTGGCGCGAGCTGCGCGAGAAGTACGGCGACTACTTCGAGGGCGGCACCGGCGCCGACGCCATCAAGCAGCTCATCGATCGGATCGACTTCGACGAGGAGGAGATCAAGCTCCGCGGAGCCATCGATCCCGGCGACTCGGGTCGCAAACCGCTCAGCGCGCAGCGCAAGCAGAAGGCCATCAAGCGGCTCAAGATCGTCGCGTCGTTCAACCGTCGTGACGACCACGGCCGCCGCAGCAACGACCCCAAGGCGATGATCCTCGACGTCGTGCCGGTGATCCCGCCCGAGCTGCGCCCGATGGTGCAGCTCGATGGTGGCCGCTTCGCCACATCGGACCTCAACGACCTGTACCGCCGGGTGATCAACCGCAACAACCGTCTCGGTCGTCTGCTCAGCCTCGGGGCTCCCGAGATCATCGTCAACAACGAGAAGCGGATGCTCCAGGAGGCCGTCGACGCGTTGTTCGACAACGATCGCCGCGGCCGCCCGGACACCGGGCCGGGCAACTGTCCGCTCAAGTCGCTGTCGGACATGCTGAAGGGCAAGCAGGGCCGGTTCCGCCAGAACCTGCTCGGCAAGCGCGTCGACTACTCGGGCCGCTCGGTCATCGTGGCCGGCCCGACATTGAAGCTGCACCAGTGCGGCCTGCCCAAGATCATGGCCCTGGAGCTGTTCAAGCCCTTCGTCATGAAGAAGCTGGTGGACGCCGAGCTGGCCCAGAACATCAAGTCGGCCAAGCGCATGGTCGAGCGCCGGCGCCCCCAGGTGTGGGACGTGCTGGAGGAGGCCATCAAGGAGCACCCGGTGATGCTGAACCGGGCCCCCACCCTGCACCGCCTGGGCATCCAGGCCTTCGAGCCGGTGCTGGTCGAGGGCAAGGCCATCCAGATCCACCCGCTGGTGTGCACCGCCTTCAACGCCGACTTCGACGGCGACCAGATGGCCGTCCACCTGCCGCTCTCGGCCGAGGCCCAGGCCGAGGCCCGGGTGCTGATGCTCTCGGCCAACAACGTGCTGTCGCCGGCCCACGGCCGGCCGCTGGTCACCCCGACCCAGGACCTCATCATCGGTGGCTACTACCTGACCGAGCAGGTCGAGGGGGCCGCCGGCGAGGGCCACGTGTTCCGCCACCTCCACGAGGTGGAGCGGGCGTACGAGGACGGCCACGTCAGCCTGCACGCCACCATCACCTTCCGGTCCACCGACGACGAGGGCCAGCGCACCGACCTGGAGACCACGCCGGGCCGACTCATCTTCAACGACACGCTGCCCGACGGCTTCGAGTTCGTCAACGAGCGGGTCGACAAGAAGGTCATGGGCCGCATCGTGGACACCCTGGCCCACGAGTACCCCAAGGCCGTGGTGGCCAGCAGCCTCGACGCCATCAAGAACCTCTGCTACCGCTTCGCCTCGAAGTCGGGCATCACCATCTCGGTCGACGACGTGAAGACGCCGGAGTCCAAGGCGGGGATCCTGGAGGCCCACGAGGAGCGGGCCCAGAAGGTCGAGGCCCAGTTCCGCAAGGGCATCATCACCGACGGTGAGCGGCGCCAGAAGGAAGTGGAGATCTGGACCGCGGCCACCGACAAGGTGCGGGCCGACATGGAGGTCGGCCTGCGGGCCGAGCAGTTCAACCCCATCGAGATGATGGTCGGCTCGGGCGCCCGCGGGAACATGATGCAGGTCCGCCAGATCGCCGGCATGCGTGGCCTGGTGGCCAACCCCCGCGGTGACATGATCCCCCGCCCGATCAAGTCCAACTTCCGCGAGGGCTTGGCGATGTTGGAGTACTTCATCGCCACCCCCGGCGCCCGCAAGGGCCTGGTCGACACCGCCCTCCGCACCGCCGACTCGGGCTACCTGACCCGGCGCCTGGTCGACGTGGCCCAGGAGCTCATCATCCGCGAGGACGACTGCCGCCACGGCACCGGCCCCGTGCTCGGCACCTGGATCGAGGACACCGGGGCCGACACCGCGGCCAAGCGCACCTACCTGGAGACCAAGCTCTTCGGCCGCTGCCTGGCCGTGGGGGTGAAGTTCGCCGACGGCACCTCGGTCGAGGCCGACACCCCGGTGGACGAGGCCCTCATGGTCAAGGTCCGCGACGACGACACCGTCACCCGGGTCCGGGTGCGGTCGCCGCTGACCTGCAACGCCGAGCTGGGCGTGTGCGCCCGCTGCTACGGCCGCTCCCTGGCCACCGGCCGGGGCATCGAGCTGGGCGAGGCGGTGGGCGTCATCGCCGCCCAGTCCATCGGCGAGCCCGGCACCCAGCTGACCATGCGGACCTTCCACACCGGCGGCGTCGCCACCGGCGGCGGCGACATCGCCGGCGGCCTCCCCCGCGTGGTGGAGCTGTTCGAGGCCCGCAGCCCCAAGGGCAAGGCCACCCTGGTCCGGACGTCCGGCGTGATCCGGATCTCCGACGACGAGGGCAAGGGCCGGGTCGTGACCGTGGTCGGCGACGACGGCAACGAGGAGGTCCACACCATCCCCATCCAGTCCCGGCTGGACGTGGAGGAGGGCCAGGAGGTCACCGCCGGCGACGCCATCGTCCCCGGGCCCCGCGACCCCAAGGAGCTGCTGGAGATCAAGGGCCTGCGGGAGACGCAGAGCTACCTGGTCGAGCAGGTCCAGAAGGTGTACCGGGACCAGGGCGTGTCCATCCACGACAAGCACATCGAGCTCATCGTGCGGCAGATGACCCGGCGGGTGGCCGTCTCGGACCCCGGCGAGTCGGACTTCCTGCCCGACGAGCGGACCGACCGGAAGACCTTCCGCGACACCAACCGGGTGCTGGTGGAGGAGAGCCGGACGCCGGCCGAGGCCCGTGACGAGATCATGGGCATCACCAAGGCCTCGCTGTCGACCGACTCGTGGCTGTCGGCCGCCTCCTTCCAGGAGACGACCCGGGTGCTCACCGAGGCCGCCATCGAGTCCAAGTCGGACTCGCTGCTGGGCCTGAAGGAGAACATCATCATCGGCAAGCTCATCCCGGCCGGCACCGGCCTGAGCGAGTACAAGGACGTGACCACCCACGCCCCCGAGTACGAGCCGATGGCGTTCTACTCCTCCGACGGCGGCGAGGACTTCGCCGACGAGGGCTTCGACGCCGCCCAGTACCTGGCCAACCTGCGGGGCTCGCTGGAGGGTGACACCTCCAGCGCCGGCCTGGTCGACGTGCCCGACGTGGCCGCCGTCACCGGGGCCGACGCCCCCTCCGACGGCCTGGCCGGCTGAGGGCGCCCGCCGGACCCCGCCCGGACGGGAACCGGCAGGCACCATCGGCTGGCCCAGGCCAGCCATCGAGCTACCGGAGAGGGCGCCCCGCGGGGCGCCCTCCCCGCGCCCGGCTCCGGCCCGGGGGCGGGCGGGGCCGGGGCCGCCTAGGCTGTCGCCGATGACGGTGGTGAGCCCGACCCGGGCCGCCGGGGGAGATCGCCGGGAGGCACGGCGCCTGGCCCGACGTGCCGCGCTGATCGACGCGGCCATGGGCATCGTGGCCCGCGACGGCATCCCCGGGCTGACCATGCAGGGGGTGGCCGACCAGGTGGGCTGCTCCATCGGCACCGTGTACACCCACTTCCCCTCCAAGGGGGTGCTGGTGGCCGACCTCCAGGACCACTCGGTCCGGCGCATCGCCCGGTCCTTCGAGGCCGTCCGGGACCGCAGCGCCACGGTGATGGCGGCCGCCGGGTGGGACGCCACCGAGCGGGCGGCCGCCGACCTGGTGCTGTTCGGCGAGTTCGTGGTGGCCTGCTGGGACACCCTGCCCGAGGAGTCCCACATGCTGTTCTCGGTGCTGGCCGAGCGCACCGTGGTGGTGCCGGCCGACGAGCTGGACCGGGTGCTGGGCCCCACCCTGGTCCTGTTGGCCATGGGCCGGGAGGCGGTGGAGGTGGCCGCCACCACCGGCGCCGTCGACGACGGCCCGCCCATGGACCGGGTGCTGATCGGCGCCGCCGCCCTGCTCGGGGTCCTCCTGACCAGCCACGTGGCCCACATCGACGCCGAGGCCTTCGACCACCACCGCCTGGCCCGCACCGCCTGGCGGGACATGCTGCGGGGGTGGGGCATGGCCGGCGCGGCCTACGACGCGGCCCTGGCCCACGTCCGGGACCTGGCCGCCACCGGCCCGTTGGCCCCCCTCCTCCCCGACCAGGGGTGAGGCGCCCGCGGCACCGAGTTGATGCGGCCCGACGTGCGCCTTTAGCATGACCGACCGGCCCTGCGGCGGATCGCGCCCGGGGTCGAGTCCCGCATCTCCGAGAGGTCGCTTCGTGCCCACCATCCAGCAGCTGGTCCGCAAGGGACGGCAGAGCAAGCCGGCGAAGGGGAAGACCCCCGCCCTCAAGGGCGCCCCCCAGCGCCGTGGTGTCTGCACGCGCGTCTACACCTTCACCCCCAAGAAGCCGAACTCCGCCCTCCGCAAGGTGGCCCGTGTCCGGCTCACCAGCGGCATGGAGATCACCGCCTACATCCCCGGTGAGGGCCACAACCTGCAGGAGCACTCCATGGTGCTCGTGCGCGGCGGCCGGGTCCGTGACCTTCCCGGCGTCCGCTACAAGATCGTCCGCGGCACCCTCGACGCCTCCGGCGTGAAGGACCGCAAGCAGGCCCGCAGCCTCTACGGCGCCAAGAAGGAAGGCTGACATGCCTCGCAAGGGACCCGCTCCCCGCCGGGAGCTCGCTCCGGACCCGGTGCACCACTCGGTGCTCGTCACCCAGCTGGTGAACAAGGTCATGCAGCGCGGCAAGCGCTCCCTGGCCGAGCGGATCGTCTACCAGGCCCTCGAGATCGTGCAGGAGCGCTCCGGCACCGACGACGTGATCGGGGCCCTCAAGCGGGCCATCGAGAACGTCAAGCCCGCCCTGGAGGTCAAGAGCCGCCGGGTCGGCGGCGCCACCTACCAGGTGCCGGTCGACGTCCGCCCCCGCCGTTCCACCACCCTGGCCGTGCGGTGGCTGGTGGGCTACGCCCGCCAGCGCCGTGAGAAGACCATGGCCGAGCGCCTGGCCAACGAGATCCTGGACGCCTCCAACGGCATCGGTGCCGCGGTGAAGCGTCGCGAGGACATGCACAAGATGGCCGAGGCCAACAAGGCGTTCGCCCACTACCGCTGGTAGGCCCCGCCACCGGGGTCCACCCCGGCCCGTGACCGACCGGGCCCGGCCTCGTGCCGCCGCCCGGTCGTCGCATGTCAGGCCGCCGACCTCCCCTCCCGAGGACGGCCTGGCCGGGCCCCCGAACCGCACACCCACGATCCGCCCACGGACAGACGACGAGACGAGACGATGGCCAAGACCGCCCCCCTCGAGCGCTACCGCAACATCGGGATCATGGCCCACATCGACGCGGGCAAGACCACGACCACCGAGCGGATCCTCTACTACACCGGCAAGAGCTACAAGATCGGTGAGGTGCACGAGGGGGCTGCGGTCATGGACCACATGGCCCAGGAGCAGGAGCGGGGGATCACCATCACCTCCGCCGCCACCACCACCTTCTGGCGCGACCACCGCATCAACATCATCGACACCCCCGGCCACGTGGACTTCACCGTCGAGGTGGAGCGCTCGCTGCGGGTGCTGGACGGCGCGGTGGCCGTGTTCGACGGCGTGGCCGGCGTCGAGCCCCAGACCGAGACGGTGTGGAAGCAGGCCGACAAGTACCACGTGCCCCGCATGTGCTTCGTCAACAAGATGGACCGGCTGGGCGCCGACTTCTTCAAGGCCGTCGACTCCATCGTCGACCGGCTGGGCGCCACCATCGCCGTCACCCAGATCCCCATCGGGGCCGAGGGCAACTTCGCCGGGGTGGTCGACCTGGTGGAGATGAAGGCCGTCGTCTGGCACGACGAGGAGCTGGGGGCCAAGTTCGACGTCACCGACATCCCGGCCGAGCTGCAGGCCCAGGCCGACGAGTACCGCGAGAAGCTGCTCGACGTCGTCTCCCAGTACGACGACGGCATCCTCGAGAAGATGATCGAGGACCAGGAGGTGACGCCGGCCGAGATCCGGGCCGCCATCCGCCAGGCCACCATCCACGACGGCCTGGTCCCCGTGCTGCTGGGCTCGGCCTTCAAGAACAAGGGCGTGCAGCTCCTGCTCGACGCGGTGGTCGACTACCTGCCGTCGCCGCTGGAGACGCCCCCGGTCCAGGGCACCACGCTCAAGGGCAACGAGGAGGTCGAGCGCAAGCCCGACGCCAAGGAGCCCTTCGCCGCCCTGGCCTTCAAGATCGTGGCCGACCCCCACGGCAAGCTCACCTACTTCCGCGTCTACTCGGGCACCCTCGACAAGGGCGGCACCGTCCTGAACTCCCGCACCTCCAAGAAGGAGCGGGTGGGCCGGCTGCTGCTCATGCACGCCAACAACCGCGAGGACATCGACAGCGTGGGCGTGGGCGACATCGTGGCCGGCATCGGGTTCAAGGACACCCGCACCGGCGACACGCTGTGCGAGGAGAAGGCCGGGGTCGTGCTCGAGAAGCTCGAGTTCCCCGAGCCGGTGATCCACGTGGCCGTGGAGCCCAAGACCAAGGCGGACCAGGACAAGATGGGCAAGGCCCTCTACTCCCTGGCCGAGGAGGACCCCACCTTCCAGGTCCGCACCGACGAGGAGACCAACGAGACGGTCATCTCCGGCATGGGCGAGCTGCACCTCGAGGTGCTGGTCGACCGCATGCTCCGTGAGTTCAACGTCGATGCCACCGTGGGCAAGCCGCAGGTGGCCTACCGGGAGACGATCACCGGGGAGACCGGGAAGGTGGTCTACCGGCACGTCAAGCAGACCGGTGGCACCGGCCAGTTCGCCCACATCGTGATCGAGCTGGAGCCCACCGGCCCCGGTGGGGGCTACGAGTTCGAGGACAAGATCACCGGCGGGCGCATCCCGAAGGAGTTCATCCCCTCGGTCGATGCCGGCATCCAGGCGGCCATGACCACCGGCGTCCTGGCCGGGTTCCCCACCGTGGACCTCCGGGCCCGCCTGATCGACGGCTCGGCCCACGACGTCGATTCCTCGGAGATGGCGTTCAAGATCGCCGGCACCATGGGCTTCCGCGAGGCCGCCCGCAAGGCCAAGCCGGTCCTGCTGGAGCCGATCATGTCGGTCGAGGTCGTCACCCCCGACGACTACATGGGCGACGTCATCGGCGACCTGTCGTCCCGCCGGGGCAAGGTCGGCGGCATGGAGCAGCGGGGCAACAGCCAGGTCGTCCGGGCGACGGTGCCCCTGTCCGAGATGTTCGGTTACGCTACCGACCTGCGTTCGCGGACCCAAGGTCGAGCCACGTACACGATGCAGTTCGACTCGTACCAGCAGACGCCTGCGTCGATCCAGGAAGAGATCGTCAAGCGCATCCGGGGCGAGTAGCCCCCTCCGTTCGCCAGTCCCACCCAACCCACCGAGTCGAGCCGGTCCCGCCGGCCACCGTCCAACCAGAAGACAGAGGAAGCAGCACCATGGCCAAGGAGAAGTTCGAGCGGAACAAGCCGCATCTGAACATCGGGACGATGGGTCACATCGACCATGGGAAGACGACGCTCACGGCTGCGATCACGAAGACGTTGCACGATGCGGATCCGACGACGGCGTTCACGC
>DASQKY010000015.1 GCA_035630295.1 Acidimicrobiales bacterium
CCGACCCGGACCCGATCCAACCTGCCGCCCCGGCCGGGCCCACCACGACCGCGACCCCGACCAGCGGTCGGCCCCTGGACCCTCACGACGAGCGCCCGACACCTCAACGACAAGACAGCCCGCCGGTCGACCGACCTTCCGGGAGAGCCCACCGCCACGACCGCCCAGCACCAGGTGCACCGCCCCTGTTCCCCGAGCCTGAACGACTCGACCGAGCTGAACGATCCACCTCCAGCCCCACCTCTGCCGCCTCCCCCGATCCCGCCACCAGCCCGCCGCCGAGACCGGACGCACCACCAGGCGTGCCCCTGTCGCAGCGACGTTTCGCTGAACGACGACGCACCGGCGGCAACCGCCGAGCCCCGGCCCAGGTCATGGTCCACGCGTCCTACGAGGCCCTCATCCGCGGCCACACCACCGACGGCGAGACCTGCGACGTCCCCGGCCTCGGACCCGTCCCGGTCACCTTCGCCCGCACCCTGGCCCACGACGCGCTCCTCAAGACCGTGATCACCAAAGGCACCGACGTCGCCGTCATCAGCACCGACCGGCGCTACGTCCCCGCCCCCGTCCGCGCCGCGCTCATCGCCCGCGACCGCGCCTGCGTCGTGCCCGACTGCTCGGCCCGGCACCACCTCCAGATCCACCACTGGCGCACCGACTACGCCCACGACGGCCCCACCCAACTCGACAACCTGGCTCGCCTCTGCCGCCCCCACCACGACCTCATCACCTACACCGGCTGGACCCTCACCGGCGGACCCGGGCACTGGGACTTCCGGCCCCCGTGAGCCGGGCGGGCCCGACGGCACGGTCCGGCCAGCCGGGGCGGCGTGGGGCCAGCTCAGCGGCGGTTGGGGTGCCCGGTGTGACGTTGGGCGTCGTCGAACAGTTCTTGCACGCGTTCGTACAGGAGCGCCGTCTGGGCCCGGATGGCGGCCCGCTTGGCCCTGGCCCCGTCGGCCTCCGGGGCGGGCAGGGGCTCCCCGATGACGACGTGGACCTTGACCGGACGGATGCCCTTGGCGCCCTTGGGCATGGCCCGCTCGGTGCCGCCGATGCCCACCGGGATGATGGGCACACCGGTGCGGGCCTGGACGAAGGTGGGCCCGTCGAACAGGGGCCGGACCACAGGGCCGCTCTGGCGGGTCCCCTCCGGGAACATCACCAGGGGCTCACCCGCCTCCAGCACCTTCTGGCAGGCGGCCAGCGACTCCCGATCGGCAGTGCCCCGGGCCACCGGGATCCCGCCCAGGGCCGACCACAGGCCGGCCACACCCGGCTTCCACAGCGTGTCCTTGGCCAGGAACCGGAGCCGGCGGCGGGTGCACAGGGCGGCCATCATGAAGTCGATGTTGGACCGGTGGACCGGGGCCAGGATGTACGGCCCGTCGGCCGGCAGGTTCTCCCGGCCGTGGAACTCGGCCCGCAGCCAGCCCCGGCCCACCACGGCCAGCAGCCCCCAGGCGATGCCGTAGAGGATGCGCTCGACCACGGTGGGCCGACCCAGCCGGATCACGGCCGTGGCCCGGCCCGCCGCCCGAGCCGGGCGAGCCTCCTCGGCCGACACGGCTTGGCCGTCGCGGCCCGCCTCGCTGGTACCACCGGACGGGCCGGCATCCATCTGGCCGGAGCCACCGGGCGAGTCGGCGCCCTCGACGTCGGCGGCCTGGTCGTGCTCGTGGGGACGACCGCCCCCTTCGGGGCCGCCTCCCTCGCCGGCGAGACGGCCGGGACGATCGGCGCTCATGCGGGCACCCGGGCGGCCAGGGACTCCACGATCTCGTCCACTCCCAGGTCGCTGGTGTCGACCACCAGGGCGCCGTCCGCCTCGGCCAGGGGGGAGGCCTCCCGGCCCTGGTCCAGGGCGTCGCGACGGGCCAGGTCGGCGGCCACGGTCTCGTACGACAGCTCGGACACCTCCTGGGAGCGGCGCTCGGCCCGCACCTCGGGCCGGGCCGTCAGGTACACCTTGAGGGCGGCGTCGGGGAAGACCACGGTGCCGATGTCCCTACCCTCGAGCACACCCCCGCCCCGCTCGGTGGCCCACTCCCGCTGGCGGCGCACCATCTCGATGCGGACGTCGGGGTTGGCGGCCACCAGCGACACGGCCCGGGTGACCTCGGGGCCCCGGATCTCGATGGTGGCGTCCACCCCGTCGACGACCACCGCCTCGGGGGCCACGACCAGCTCCAGGTCGGCCACGATGCGAGCCACGTCGCCCCGGTCGCTGGGGTCGAGGCCGCGGCGCAGGGCGGCGAAGGTCACGGCCCGGTACATGGCCCCCGTGTCCAGGTACTCGAGGCCCAGGCGGGAGGCCAGGCGACGGGCGATGGTGGACTTGCCCGAGCCGGCGGGCCCGTCGATGGCGATGACCTTCACGGGGCCCGAACCTAGCGGCCACCACCGGCCCGGCCCCGAGCCGGATGCGCGCCCGGGCCTCCCGCCTCCCCGTAGGATCGGCTGCCCCGGAGGACCCATGCGCCAGTACCTCGACCTGCTCGACGCCGTCATGCACCAGGGAGAGGACCGCCCCGACCGCACCGGCGTCGGCACCCGGGCCCTCTTCGGCTGGCAGTCCCGCTACGACCTGGCCGACGGCTTCCCGCTGCTCACCACCAAGCGGGTCCACCTCCGTTCGGTGGTGGTGGAACTGCTGTGGTTCCTCCAGGGGCGCACCGACAACGACTGGCTGAACGAGCGGGGCGTCACCATCTGGGACGAGTGGGCCACGCCCGAGCAGGCGGCCCGCTTCGGGCGCCAGCCCGGCGACCTGGGCCCGGTGTACGGCCACCAATGGCGCAACTTCGGCGCCACCCCGCGCCCCGACGGCACCTACGCCCCCGACGGCGTGGACCAGATCGCCCGGGTGGTCGAGGCCATCCGGGCCGACCCCACGTCGCGGCGGCTGGTGGTGACCGGGTGGCACCCGGCCGAGGCCGAGCAGGTGACCCTGCCCCCGTGCCACACCTTGTTCCAGTTCCACGTCAGCGCGGACGGCCGGCTGTCGTGCCAGCTCTACCAGCGCTCGGCGGACGTGTTCCTGGGCGTGCCGTTCAACATCGCCTCCTACGCCCTGCTGACCCACATGGTGGCCCACGTCACCGGCCTGCGCCCCGGCACGTTCGTCCACACCTGCGGTGACGTGCACCTCTACGCCAACCACCACGAGCAGGCCCGCACCCAGCTGGGCCGCACGCCCCGGGCCCTGCCCCGGCTGGAGCTCGACCCCGCCATCACCGAGATCGACGCCTTCACCCCCGAGAGCATCACCGTCACCGGCTACGACCCGGCGCCGGGCCTGCCCGCCCCCGTGGCGGTGTGAGCGCCGAGGAGCCCGGCCCGGTCCCCGCCACCGGGCCGACGCCGCCGCCGACGCCGGGCCGGGAGCCGCCCCTGGTCGACGGGCCGTGGCTGATCGTGGCCGTGGGCCGGGACGGGGCCATCGGCCGGGCCGGCGGGCTGCCCTGGGACGTCCCGGAGGACATGGCCCGCTTCCGGCGGGTGACCGACGGCCACACCCTGGTGGTGGGCCGTCGCACCTGGGAATCCATCGGCCGGCCCCTCCCCCGCCGCCGGCTGGTGGTGGTGTCCACCTCGCCGCTGGTCGACCTGCCGGCCGGCGTGGCCTGGGCCCCGAGCCCGACCGCGGCCCTGGACGAGGCCCGGGCCACCGACCCGGCCCCGGCGGTGGCCGGTGGGGCCGCCCTCTACCGGGCCCTGCTCGACCAGGTGGTGCGCATCGACCGGACCCGCATCGACGTGGCCGTGCCCGACGCCGACACGTGGTTCCCCCCGCTGGATGCCACGGCCTGGCACCTGGTGGCCTCCCGGGCCGGCGACGATCCCCGCCTCACCTTCGACGTCCTCGACCGCCGGCACCACGACGAGGCCGACGGCCTCCGACCCTGACCGACTCGGCCCACCAACGGCCTCGGCCCGGCGGTCCACCCTGCGGTCCCGGTCCCTGCTGCCCCGTCCATGCGGTCGCGGCCCTGCGTCCTGGCCCGGCGGGTGCCCCGCCAGCGCGGCGCCACCGCGGCCGGTGCGGGAAGGCGGTCGACAACACGACTGAACAGGACGGCCGAGCGAGGACGGCCGTGGTCAGCGGGCCGGGGTGCGGAGGCGGTCCAGGTCGGCGAAGAAGCCGGGGTGGGTCTTGGCCACGCAGCCCGGATCGGCGATGGCCACGCCCGGCACCACCAGGCCCAGCAGGGCGAAGGACATGGCCATGCGGTGGTCGTCGTAGGTCCGGATCACCGCCCCGTGCGGCTCGGCCCCGGCCGGTCGACCGTCGGGCCACACCACGAAGCCGTCGTCGGTCTCCCGGGCCGGCACGCCGCAGCGCTGCAGCTCGGCCACCGAGGCGGCGATGCGATCGCTCTCCTTGCCCCGGATGAACCCCACGCCGGTCACCTCCACCGGCTCGGCCGCGAAGGCGGCCAGCACGGCCACGGTGGGCGCCATGTCGCTGAAGGCGGTCAGGTCGAACGTGCCGCCCCGCAGCCGGGCCCCGCCGGGCCCACCGGCCGCGGCCGGGCCCGCCACGGTGACGTCACGGCCGGAGCGGGTCACGGTGGCGCCCATGGCGTCCAGCACGTCGACCAGCTCGGCGTCGGCCTGCAGGCCCGCCGAGGGCAGGCCGGGCACCGTGACCCGCCCGCCGGTGATGGCCGCTGCGGCCAGGAAGTAGCCGGCCGTCGCCGCGTCGGGCTCGACGTCGTAGCCCGCCTCCGGTGCCCGGTAGCCGCCCCGCCCGATGGCCAGGGCGCCCCGACCGGGAGCATCCGCGCCGTCCCCGTTCGCGCCGCCCTCCACGCCTTCCACCTCCACGCCTTCCACCTCTACGCCTTCCACCTCCACGCCGTACGCGGCCATCACCGCCGCGGTCATGGCCACGTACGGGGCGGAGACGAGGCGGTCGGTCGACAGGCGCACCCGGAACGGCAACCCCGGCCGGGCCCCGGCGGCCAGCAGGAGGCCCGAGAGGAACTGGCTGGAGACGGTGCCCGGCACCAGCACCTCATGGCCGGACAGCGGCCCGGTGACCACCAGGGGGAGGTGGCCCGACTCACCCTCCTCGTCCACCGCCACGCCCAGGGCCCGGAGGGCGACGACCAGGTCGGCCATGGGCCGGGCCCGCATCGGGGGCGCGGCGTCGACCCGGACGGGCCCGTCGGCCAGGGCCGCCACCGCGGTCACGAACCGCGACGTGGTGCCCGAGAGGCGGGTGAACACGTCGACACCGCCCCCGGGCCGGCCGGCCACGCCCGAGACGGTGATGTCCGCGCCGCCCGGGGCCGGGGCCACGTCGACGGCCGCCCCCAGGGCCCGCAGGCAGTCGACCATGGCCTCGGTGTCGTCGGAGGTGCCGGCTCCCCGGAGCACGGTGGTGCCCTCGGCCAGACCGGCCGCGACCAGGGCCCGGTTGGTGATGCTGCGCCCCCCCGGCACCCGGATCAGCGCATCGGGCGGCGCCGCCAAGGGCACGATCGGGAACGGGTCGGGCAGGTCGGCCAACGCCGTCGGGACGGCCGGCTCAGGCATGGCCCGGCGCTGGCCCACGGTCGGGCGGGTCCGGTGCCCCGAGGGGATCGGGGGCGGGTCGGCCGGCCACGCCGCTCAGCCGGGGAGGTCGTCGCGGAGGGTCCGGGCGCCCTCCAGGTACACGTGGTGCATCTCGTCCCGGCGGCGCTCGGTGGTGAGGTGGACCATCACCCGGACGCACAGCGCCGTGCCGCCCTCGACGGCCAGCTCCCGGGCGCAGATGAGGGGCACGTCGCCCAGGCCCATGGTGCGGGCCGCGGTGGCCGGGAACGTGCTGACCAGGTCGTCGGTGGCGGTGAAGAGCACGCTGATGAGGTCGTCGTGGTCGACGTCGTTCCGGCGCAGCAGCTCCTCCAGGAGGGCCACCACGCGCTCCTGCATGTGCTCGGGGTCGTCCTCGTCGAGGGTCGTGGCGCCCCGCAGGGCTCGCACCGCAGGGGCCATGGCCGGCGATGCTAGCGAGGGCCGCCCGGCCCGCCGGACCCGCCCTCGGCGTCCTCGGCCGCCTCGGAGGCGTCCCGTTCCAGGGCCCGGACCTCCTCGACGGTGAGCTCCCGCCACGCCCCGGGGGCCAGGTGGCGGTCGGTCACGCTGCCGATGCGGGTCCGCACCAGGCGCTGCACCGGGTGGCCCACCGCCTCGCACATGCGCCGGACCTGCCGGTTGCGGCCCTCGTGGATGACGATGCGCAGCAGCGACGGCCCCACGGCGCCCACCGTGGCCGGGGCGGTGACGCCGTCGTCCAGCTCCACCCCCTCGCGCAGGCTCCGCAGGGCCCCCCGGCCCGGCGGGCCACCAGCCACCTCGGCCAGGTACTCCTTCTCCACCCCGAACGACGGGTGGGTCAGCCGGTGGGTCAGGTCGCCGTCGTTGGTCAGGAGGAGCAGGCCCTCGGTGTCGAGGTCCAGCCGGCCGACCGGGAACACCCGGGGCTCGGCCGGCACCAGGTCGACCACCACCGGCCGGCCCTGGGGATCATCGGCAGTGGTGACCGTTCCGGCCGGCTTGTTGAGCAGGTAGTAGACGGCCCCGGGGCGGATGCCGATGGGCACCCCGTCCACGGTGACCCGGGACCGCTCGGGGTCGACCCGGTCGCCGAGAGCGGCCTCCTCCCCGTCGATGGTGACGCGACCGTCCGCGATCAGCTCCTCGCACGTCCGCCGGCTGCCCAGCCCGGCCCGGGCCAGCACCTTCTGCAGGCGGATCCGGCCCTCGTCGGACGAGCCGTCGGTGGGGCGCGCCCCGCCCTCAGGACCCTCCACGGTCGCCACCGCCGATGCCCCCGTCGACCGGCCCGGGCTCGGCCGCGGGGTTCCCGCCGGCCTCGGGCTCCCAGTCCCCCGGTGCCCCCAGCTCGGCGGCCAGGTCGACATCGCCCTCGGGCCCGGCCATCTCGATCCGGTCTGCCTCGGTCCCGTCCAGCTCAGCTTCGCCCAGCTCGGCCCGATCCGCCTCGACCTCGTGCAGCTCGGCCCCATCTGCTTCGGTCCCGTGCAGCTCGGCGCCGTCCGCTTCGGTCCCGTGCAGCTCGGTCCCGTCCGCTTCGGTCCCGTCCAGCTCGGTCCCGTCCAGCTCTGACTCGGCGGTCCCCCAGGCGCCGGTCGAGAGCTCGTCGTGGTCGGGGGCCCGGCCGGGGTCCAGGTCCGGCCCGCCGGCATCCGAGTCCCGGTCCTCGGCGTCGGCGTCCGCGGCGCTCGCGGCCTCGGCGGCCTCGGCGGCCTCGGCGGCCGAGTCACCTTCGGGGGGATCCGGGACGGTGTCGAGGCGGAGGCTGTGCTCCAGGGCCTCGACCACCTCGGCCCCGGGGACGAAGGCGGCGATGGGCGGCAGGTCGTGGACCGAGTCGATGCCCAGCCGCTCCAGGAACAGCGGGGTGGTGCCGTACAGGACGGCCTGGCCCGGGCCCGGGTCGCGGGCCACCTCGGCCACCAGGCCCCGGTGTTGGAGGGTGCGCATCACCCCGTCGACGTTCACGCCCCGGATGGCCGCCACCTGGGCCCGGGAGAGCGGCTGCTTGTAGGCCACGATGGACAGCGTCTCCAGGGCGGCGCTGGACAGGCGACCGGCCTGGCCCTCCAGCACGTAGCGCTCGACGTAGGGGGCGGCGTCGGGGTGGCTCTGGTAGCGGTAGCCGCCGGCCACCCGCACCAGCACGAAGCCTCGGCCCTGGGCCTCGTAGTCGGAGGCCAGCGCGGCGCAGGCCTCCTCGACCCGCTCGACGCCGATCTCCAGGAGCTGGGCCAGCATCTGCGGGGGCACCGGGTCGGCGGCCACCATGACGATGGCCTCCAGGGCGCGCCGGGTCTCCGGGGCCAGGTCGGGCGTGCCCTCCACCCGTGCTCCCTCAGCCCTCGTAGGCGTCGACGCGACCGAGCACGCCGGCCAGGACGCTCTCGCCGTCCTCGCCACCGGCCGCGGTGTCGCGTTCGCCCCCGATCCAGGTGATCCGGATGTCACCGAAGCGGGCGCGGTCGCCCGGGACCGCGGCGCCGTCCTCGCCGGCCGGGGGGCGGACCCACCGCTGGTCCAGGTCGACCAGGCCCTGCTTGCACAGCTCCAGCACGGCCAGGAACCGCACCACCACCTCCAGCCGGTCGACCAGCGAGGCGGTGAGGGCCCGGAAGCCGATGGTGCCGATCCGGGGCAGCTCGTCGACCAGCTCGGCCACCGCGTCGGCCACCGAGATGCCGATGGGGGCGACGTGGTCGAGGTCGATGCGGGGGGTGGGCCGGGGGGCGGTGGCCCGCAGGAAGGCGGCGCGCACGTCCTCGGGGGTGACGCCCACCATGACGTCGGGGGTGAGGTCGACGAAGGCGTCCTCGGTGGCGGGCCGGCGGGGCCACGACCGGGCGGCGGCGTCGGCCAGGCGGGCCAGCACCCGGGAGGCGTCCTTGAACGTCTTGCACTCCAGCAGGCGGGCCAGGAGCAGGTCGCGCTCCTCCCACAGGGCCAGCTCGTCGTCGAGGTCGACCTCGGCGTCGCCGGGGAGCAGCCGCCGGGCCTTCAGCTCGACCAGCGTGGCCGCGATGAGCAGGAACTCGGTGGCCACCTCCAGGTCGACGTGCTCCATGCGCTCCAGCTCGCCCAGGTAGGCCTCGACCACGGCGGAGAGCGAGACCTCGTAGAGGTCGACCTGCTCCCGCAGGATCAGGTGGAGGAGCAGGTCGAACGGGCCGTCGTAGACGGGGGTCTGCACCTGGTAGGCCACGCCCGAGAGCATATGACACCGGTGTGGTTTGCGTCGACGGCCCGGCATCGGCCCTGGTCAGCGGGGTCCTGCGCCCTCCGAGTGTCCCCCGAGCGGTGTCAGGCGTCGTCGGCCGCCCGCAGGGCGTCGGCCAGGTGGCCGGGGACGCTGCGCTCGTCGTCGGGCCAGGAGTGCTCCCGCACCAGGGCCACGGTGAGGGGCTCGCTCCCGTCCAGCTCCAGCATGTCGGCGCCCAGCTCCTCGTGCCGCAGGTAGAGGCCGATGCGGCGGGTCACGCCCCGGGTCTGGCTCCAGGCCTCGGCCATGTCCCGGCCGGCCACCGCCCCCGACAGCGTGGCCATCACCCGCCCGTAGGTGCCCAGCCCGGAGGCCACCTTGCCCACGTCGTGGAGCAGGGCCGCGGCCAGCACCGGCCGGGTGGCCTCGGCCCCCAACGCGGCCTGGACCCGGCGGGCCACGGCCAGGGAGTGGCGCCGGTCGGCCCGCGGCATCGAGCGCCACAGCTCGCCCTCGCGCTCCGTCAGCTGCCCGTCGACCCAGGCCAGGTCGTCGCCGGCCACCGTCCCCGGCGCCAGGGAGCCGACGAAGCGCCGGACCAGGTGGCCGGCGGTCATCCGGCGACGGCGATCATGGCGACGGCGATCATGGCGGCAGCGGTCATGCGAGCACGGCCATCGGGCGAGGACGACGGTCAGGTGTGGTCGATGCAGGACCGGGCGGTGGGCACGGCCTCCAGGCGGGTCAGGGGGATGGGCTCGCCGCCCACCTCGCACGCGCCGTAGGTGCCGGCCTCGATCTTGCCCAGGGCCCGGACGACCTCTTCCAGCTGGTCCGAGAGGGCGCCGGCCAGGACGCGGTGCTCGCCCTGCTCGGCCGCGACCTGGCCGGAGTCGGCGAAGTTCTCGTCGAAGGCGTCGGCCCCGAGCTCGGCCAGCTGCCGACGAAGGCCGGCCTCGGCCTCCTCCAGGGAGTCGCGCAGGGTCGAGAGCTCGTCGCTGCTCAGCATCCGGCAAGGGTAGTGCGGGGCCACCGGCTCGGGGGCCGGCGTTCCCGAGCGCCTCTCCCGGCCCCCCCCGGGGATCTCAGGCCCGGGCCCGGGGGTGGGCGTCGCGGTAGACGCTCCACAGCCGCTCGGTCGAGACCAGCGTGTACACCTGGGTGGTGCTGATGGAGGCGTGGCCCAGCAGCTCCTGCACGGCCCGGACGTCGGCCCCGTGGTCGAGCATGTGGGTGGCGCACGAGTGGCGCAGCACGTGGGGCGTGAGGCGGTCGCCCAGGCCGACCAGCAGGCCGTACTTGCGCACCACCCCCCACGCCCCCTGGCGGCTGAGCCGGCCCCCCCGGCCGTTGAGCAGGAGGGCGTCGGCGTCGTCGCGGCGGGCCCAGCGCCGGGGGGCCAGCACGTCGCGCCCGCCCGGCGCCAGCCAGGCCCGCACGGCGTCCACGGCCAGGCGGCCCACGGGCACGATCCGCTCCCTGGAGCCCTTGCCCAGGGCCCGGACCAGGGCGGCGTCCAGGTCCACGTCGGCCACCGACAGGCCGCACAGCTCGCTGATGCGCAGTCCGGTGCCGTAGAGGACCTCCAGGATGGCCCGGTCGCGGCGGGCCCGGGCGTCGTCGCCCACCACCGCGGCCAGCAGCGCCGCCACCTCGTCCTCGGTCAGCGCCTTGGGCACGCCCCGGGGCACGCGGGGCACGGCGATCTCCGAGGCCGGGTCGCGGGGGGCGCTGCCCTCTCGGGCCAGGAACCGGTGCAGGGCCCGGACCGACACCACGGCCCGCTTGACCGACGAGGGGGCCCGGCCGCCGTCGCGCAGGTGGCCGATGTAGGCCGCGACGTCGTCCTCGCCCACCGCCCCCAGGTCCAGGCCCCGCTCCCCCAGCCACGCGCAGTACCGGCGCAGGTCGCCCCGGTAGGCGGCCAGGGTGGTGGGCGAGCGGCCCTTCTCGACCCGCAGCCAGCTCAGGAGCTCCTCGACCTCGAGGGGTAGGAGGGCGGCGCCCCCCTCGGCCCCCCCCTCGGCGACGTCCGGCGCGCCCATCAGCGCAGCCCGAGCCGCTCCCGCGCCGCCAGGAGCCCGATGATGGTCTTGGCGTCGGTGAGCGTGCCGTCCGCCACCAGGCCCGGCGCGTCGAGGAGGGAGACGGCCTCGACCTCCATGGCCGCCTCCTCCACGCCCTGGCGGTCGGTGGGCACCTCGTGGAGCCCGGAGGCCAGGTAGATGGCCACGGTGTGGTCGCTGAAGCCGGCCGCCACCACCGCCGTGGTCAGCAGGGCCAGCTCGTCGGGGCGGCGGCCGACCTCCTCGGCCAGCTCCCGGCGCACGGCCGCCTCCGGGGCCTCGCCCTCCACGTCGAGGAGGCCGGCCGGGATCTCCAGGAGCTCGGCGTCGATGGCCCCCCGGTACTGGCGCACCAGCAGCGCCGTGGTCCCGTCGTCGAGCAGCGGCACGGCGGCCACCGCTCCCGGGGTGCGGGCCACCGAGCGGCTGAACTCGGACCCGTCGGGGGCCGAGAAGCGGGCGGTCACCACCCGCAGGCGCGGCCGCTCGACGACGTCGTCGTCGCCCAGGTGCTGGAAGCCCGTCACCGCGCCGGTGGCCCGGCTCAGCCGGCCGCGCTGGGGGCGCCGAGCCGGTGGCCGGCCCCGGCAGCGGTCCCGGGGCGGTCGGCCGTCTCGGCCGGGGCCGGCGGGAGGGCCCGGCCGCCGTTGGCCGGCTCGCCGGCCAGGTCGTCCACGTCGAAGAGGTGGGGGTTGCGGGCCTCGGCCCGGTCCAGGGCCGCCCCCACCAGCTCCCGGAACAGCGGGGCCGGGCGGTTGGGCCGGCTCTTCAGCTCCGGGTGGGCCTGGGTGGCGATCCAGAACGGGTGGTCCTGCAGCTCCACGAACTCGACCAGGCGGTGGTCGGGCGAGGTGCCCGAGAGCCGGAGGGTGGTGCCCTCGAAGTGGTGCCGGAGGCGGGGGTTGAACTCGTAGCGGTGGCGGTGGCGCTCGGAGACCACCGTCCGCCCGTAGATCTCGGCCACCTGGGAGCCGGGGTCGAGCTCGGCCACGTAGGCCCCCAGGCGCATGGTGCCGCCCTTGTCGGTGACGTCGCGCTGGGCGTCCATGAGGTCGATCACCGGGTAGGGCGTGGCCGGGTCCAGCTCGCGGCTGTTGGCCCCGGTCAGGCCCAGCACGTTGCGGGCGTAGTCGACCACCATCATCTGCAGCCCCAGGCACAGGCCCAGGCACGGGATGGCGTTCTCGCGGGCGTAGGTGGCGGCCGCGATCTTGCCCTCGGTCCCCCGCTCGCCGAAGCCGCCGGGGATGACCATGCCGTCCAGGTCGGACAGGCGGCCGGCGCCCAGGAGGCCCACCACCTCCTCGGCCTGGATCCAGTCGATCTGGACCTTGGCCCCGTGGTGGAAGCCGCCGTGGCGGGTGGCCTCGACCACCGACAGGTAGGCGTCGGGCAGGCTGACGTACTTGCCGATGATCCCGATGCGGACGGTGCGGTCGGCGGCCTCGATGCGGTCGACCATGACCTGCCACTCGGTCAGGTCCGGATCGGCGGCGTCGAGGCGGAGCACCTGGCACACCTCGGCGTCGAAGCCCTCGTCGTGGAGGATCAGGGGCACCTCGTAGAGGTTGCCGGCATCGGCGGCGTTGACCACCCCGCTGGGGGGCACGTCGCACAACGAGGAGATCTTGCGCTTCAGGCCGTCGGAGATGGGCGACTCGCTGCGGCACACGATCACGTCGGGCTGGATGCCCCGGCTGCGCAGCTCGGTCACCGAGTGCTGCGTGGGCTTGGTCTTCTGCTCGCCCGACGGCCCGATGTAGGGCACCAGGGTCAGGTGCACGTAGCAGACGTTCTCGCGGCCGACGTCCAGGCGGAACTGCCGGATGGCCTCGAGGAACGGGAGGATCTCGATGTCGCCCACCGTGCCGCCGACCTCGGTGATGACGACGTCGACGTCGTCGGTGGCGAGCCGGGTGATGCGGCGCTTGATCTCGTCGGTGATGTGCGGGATCACCTGCACGGTCTTGCCGAGGTAGTCGCCCCGGCGTTCGGCGGCGAGCACCGCCTGGTAGATCGAGCCGGTGGTGGCGTTCGAGTCGACGCTCAGCTGGCACTCGACGAAGCGCTCGTAGTGGCCGAGGTCGAGGTCGGTCTCGCCGCCGTCGTCGGTGACGAACACCTCGCCGTGCTCGTACGGGTTCATCGTGCCGGGGTCGACGTTGATGTAGGGGTCGAGCTTCTGCATCACCACCCGCAGGCCCCGCAGCTTGAGCAACCGTCCCAATGAACTGGCGGTG
>DASQKY010000016.1 GCA_035630295.1 Acidimicrobiales bacterium
TGGCTGGTGGGGAGTTTGACTGGGGCGGTCGCCTCCTAAAGAGCAACGGAGGCGCCCAATGGTTCCCTCAGGCCGGATGGCAATCGGCCGGAGCGCGTAAAGGCAATAAGGGAGCTTGACTGTGAGGCCGACAAGCCGAACAGGGACGAAAGTCGGGCTTAGTGATCCCACGGTTCCGAGTGGAAGGGCCGTGGCTTAACGGATAAAAGCTACCCCGGGGATAACAGGCTGATCCTCCCCAAGAGTCCACATCGCCGGGAGGGTTTGGCACCTCGATGTCGGCTCGTCGCATCCTGGGGCCGGAGAAGGTCCCAAGGGTTGGGCTGTTCGCCCATTAAAGCGGTACGCGAGCTGGGTTTAGAACGTCGTGAGACAGTTCGGTCCCTATCCTCTGCAGCCGGAGGAAACTTGAGAAAAGCTGTCCCTAGTACGAGAGGACCGGGATGGACGTAGCTCTAGTGTGCCAGTTGTCCTGCCAAGGGCACGGCTGGTTAGCCACCTACGGACGAGATAAGCGCTGAAGGCATCTAAGTGCGAAGCTCTTTTCAAGATGAGGTTTCCCACTGGGTTAACCAGGTAAGGCCCGTGATAGACCACCACGTTGATAGGCCGGAGGTGTAAGCATGGCAACATGTTCAGCCGACCGGTACTAATCGGCCGAGGGCTTGGATTTACAAAGATGTTTGTGCTCGCTATGGAGTGTTCAAGGAGCAGCGGCCCCTCGGGGCCGCGCCTTTGTTGACAACACAGGTTTCGGTGGCGATGGCGAAGGGGTCACACCCGTTCCCATTCCGAACACGGAAGTTAAGCCCTTCTGCGCCGATGGTACTTGGGGAGAGATCCCCTGGGAGAGTAGGTCGCCGCCGGATTTCTCGAGAAGGCCCCCCGTTCGCGGGGGGCCTTCTTCGCGTCCCCTCGCCAGCGGGAGGCGGGCTGGGGTCGCTCCGGAGGCCACCGCTACGCTGCCCTGATGCCCTCCCCCGGACCCGACGATCGCCGACGACCGGGGGGCCGGCCAGACGACGACGAGGACGAGCGCCCGGGCCGGGGGCCCCGGGGGGGCGGGCCCGCCTCGGGCGCCGGTCGGCGTCCCGGAGGCCCTCCCCGGGGGCGCTCCGGTGGCCCTGGCTCCCGGGACCGGGGTGGGGATCGCCCCCCCGTGGATCGGCCCCAGTGGGGCGGTGTGGCCCGCCGGGGCGCCGGGCGCATGCACGACGACGTCCGGGGCGGTAGCGAGGCCCGTCGGGGCCCGGCCGGGCGCGGCCCGGCCCGAGGCGGTCCCGCCCGAGGGCGACCGGCCGGAAGCGGACCGGACCGGGGGCGCCCCGGCGAGGACCGCCCCCGCCGGCTCGACCAGTCCGGGCGGCCGGTCCGCCGGGCCGACGGGGGGCCGCGGGCCGGGCGACCCGGGGCTCCGAGCCGCCGGCCCCGCCCGGACGGTCGGCCCGACGGCCGACCCCTGTGGGAGCGCAAGCGTGACGACCAGGGCCGACCCGGCTCTCGCCGGGGCTCGGCCGACGACGCCCGGAGCACCCGGGGCGGTGCTGGGGGCCGGCCCGCGGGGAGGACGGACCGAGGCAGCAGCGGGCGTGACGACCGGCCCGGGCGGACCGGCGATGCGCCGGGGCGCGGGGACCGTGACCGGCGCCCGGACGCGGGCGGGGGGCGCCGGGACGCGGGTCGCCCGGACTCGGGTCGAGACGGCACGGGAGCCCGGCGCAACCCGCCGGAGCTGACGCCGCCGGCCCCGTACGAGCCCGAGGTGTGGGTGCGGGAGGACGAGCCGAAGCCCCGGCCCGGCCCCCGGAAGCGGGACCGGCCCGCGCCCATCGACACCGAGCTGGTGGAGGCCGAGCTGGTCCGGGCCCTGGGCCCGGCCAAGGGCAGCCGGGCCGCCCGCCGCGTGGCCGAGGGGGCCCGGGCCTTCGCCAACGAGCGGCTGGACGAGGCCCGCAAGGTCCTGAGCCCCATCGCCCGCGCCGCCCCCGGTGCCGCCTCGGTGCGGGAGCTGCTGGGCCTGACCCTCTACCAGCTGGGCCGGTGGCGCCCGGCGGCCAAGGAGCTGGAGGCCTTCGGCGAGCTCTCCGGCGCCGTCGACCAGCACCCGGTGCTGGCCGACTGCTACCGGGCCCTGGGCCGCCACCAGGACGCCGAGGCGCTGTGGGACGAGCTGCGGGAGGCGTCGCCGTCGGCCGAGCTGGTGGCCGAGGGCCGGATCGTGGCCGCCGGCTCCCTGGCCGACCGGGGCCGGCTGGCCGACGCCATCCGCCTGCTGGAGGCGGCCCCCCGGGGCCGCAAGCCCCGGGAGCACCACCTCCGCACCGCGTACGCCCTGGCCGACCTGCGGGAGCGGGCCGGCGACGTGAGCCGCTCCCGCGAGCTGTTCGCCTGGATCGTCGGGGTCGACCCCGACTTCGCCGACGCCGCGGACCGCCTCGACACGCTCCGGTAGCTGGTCGCGACCGGGGCTGGTCGGCCAAGATGAGGGGGCCGAGCAGCCCCGACGTGAGGACGACACCAGAGCATGAACCAGGAGCAGCTGGACAAGGTCAGGCACGGGAAGGGCTTCATCGCCGCCCTGGACCAGAGCGGGGGCAGCACGCCCAAGGCCCTGCGGCTCTACGGCGTGGACGAGGACGCCTACGGCAACGAGGCCGAGATGTTCGACCGCATCCACGAGATGCGCAGCCGGATCGTCACCAGCCCCAGCTTCACCGGTGACCGGGTGCTGGGGGCCATCCTGTTCGAGATGACCATGGACCGCGAGGTCGAGGGGCGGGGGACCGGCGACCACCTGTGGTCCGAGAAGCAGGTCGTCCCGTTCCTGAAGGTCGACAAGGGCCTGGCCGCCGACGCCGACGGGGCCCAGGTCATGAAGCCCATCGACGGGCTGGACGAGCTGCTGGGCCGGGCCGTCGAGAAGGGCATGTTCGGGACCAAGATGCGCTCGGTGGTCAAGGAGGCCGACCCCAAGGGCGTCGCGGCCGTCGTCGACCAGCAGTTCGAGGTCGGCCGGCGCATCGTGGCCGCCGGCCTGGTGCCCATCATCGAGCCCGAGATCGACATCCACAGCCCGTCCAAGGCCGAGGCCGAGGCCCTGCTCTCGGCGGCCATCGCCGAGCACCTCGACTCCTTGGGCCCTGACCAGCTGGTGATGCTGAAGCTGACCCTCCCGGAGGAGCCCGGCTTCTACCAGGACCTGGTCGACCACCCCCGGGTGGCCCGGGTGGTGGCCCTCTCCGGGGGCTACAGCCGCGACGAGGCCAACCGCCGCCTGGCCCTCAACCCGGGCGTGATCGCCAGCTTCTCGCGGGCCCTGACCGAGGGCCTCACCGCCCAGCAGAGCGACGCCGAGTTCGACGCCTCCCTCGACGCGGCCATCCAGGGCATCTACGACGCCTCCATCGCCTGAATGGCCGACCCAGCCCGCCCGGTGTCCCTGACCGGGATCAAGCCGACGGGTGAGCCCCACCTGGGCAACTACGTGGGGGCCATCGCCCCGGCCCTGGCCCGGACGAGCACGGCCGACACCGTCTACTTCATCGCCGACTACCACGCCCTGACCACCATCCGGGACCCGGCCGAGCTGCGGCGCTACACCCGGTCGGTGGCGGCCACCTGGCTGGCGGCCGGGCTCGACCCCGAGCGCACCACGTTCTACCGGCAGTCCGACGTCCCCCAGACCTTCGAGCTGGCCTGGGTCCTGTCCTGCGTCACCCCCAAGGGGCTCATGAACCGGGCCCACGCCTACAAGGCGGCCCGGGACCGCAACGAGGCGGCGGGGGAGCACCCCGACCACCACGTCAACATGGGCCTCTACAACTACCCGGTGCTGATGGCGGCCGACATCCTGCTCATGGGGGCCCACGTGGTGCCGGTGGGCAAGGACCAGGTCCAGCACGTCGAGTACGCGGCCGACATCGCCGGCAGCTTCAACGCCCTCTACGGCGCGGCCTGCACCCTGGTGGTGCCCGAGCCGGTGGTCCCCGGCGACGACGGCGGGCGCACCCTGCCCGGCCTCGACGGTCGCAAGATGAGCAAGAGCTACGGAAACACCATCCCCCTCTTCGCCCCGGCCGGGCGGCTGCGGAAGCTGGTGCGGGGCATAGTCACCGACAGCACGCCGGTGGACGCCCCCAAGGACCCCGACTCCTCGGCCCCGTTCCAGATCCTCGAGCAGTTCGCCCCGGCCGACGTGGTGGCCGCCACCCGGGCCCGCCTGGAGGCCGGCGGCATGGGGTGGGGCGACCTGAAGAACCAGCTGGCCGAGGTGCTGGAGGAGCAGCTGGCCCCGCTGCGGGCCCGCTACGACGAGCTGATGGCGCCCGGCAGCGAGCTGGACGACGTGCTGGCCGAGGGGGCGGCCCGGGCCCGGGCCCGGGCCGACGACCTGGTCGCTCGGGTGCGGGCCGCGGTCGGCATGTAGCGACCCGCCCGCCGACGACGACTCGCGGGCCCCGGCCGCCGTCGCGCAACTCCGGCAATGTTGCGTCGGTCACAGTGGCGGGTGGAGTCCGGGACCGGTGGGGCCCCGGAGATGCCGACCTCACGTCAAGGGGGCCTCCATGGCACGACGGACGAAGACGGGCCGATCACCGCGGGCCGGGCGAGGCCCTGCCACCCCGGACGTCGTCACCCGAGCCTGATCGTCGACCTCGGCGCGCCCCTGCCGCCCTGCTGGGTGGGGGCACGCCGTCCGAGCTCGCACCGCCCGTCTTCCTGCTGGCGGCGGAGGGAGCTCAGGCGCCCGGCCGCCCGCACCCCGGTGCGGGCGGCCAGCGTCGTCCTCGGCCCGGGTGAGGCGCGGCGGCGCTCCGGCGGCCGCCGAATCAGGTGACATGCGTCGCAACCCACGCCACCCCGGGTACCGTGAGCGGCGCAGTCGATGACGACGCACAGGGGGCCCTCCCGTGACCGTGACCGAACCCACCGGTGCCGAACCGGTCGAGCTCGACCGGGTCATCATCCGGGTGGCGGGCGACTCGGGCGACGGCATGCAGCTCACCGGGGACCGCTTCACCAGCGCCAGCGCCCTGTTCGGCAACGATCTGGCCACCCTGCCCGACTTCCCGGCCGAGATCCGGGCCCCGGGCGGCACCCTGGCCGGGGTCAGCGCCTTCCAGGTCCAGATCTCCGACCACGAGATCACCACCCCCGGCGACGCCCCCGACGTGCTGGTGGCCATGAACCCCGCCGCCCTCCGCAAGGAGCTGGCCCGCCTGGCCGCCGGCGGCACCCTCATCGTCAACACCGACGCCTTCGACGAGCGGAACCTGACCAAGGCCGGCTACCGCACCAACCCCCTGGAGGACGGCAGCCTGGAGGGCTACACCCTCTACGAGGTGCCCATGACCTCCCTCACCAAGGAGGCGGTCCAGCCCCTGGGGGTGAAGCCCCGCGACGCCGAGCGGTCCAAGAACTTCTTCGCCCTGGGGCTGCTGTCGTGGATGTACACCCGGCCCCTGGAGCCCACCGTCGACTGGTTGGGGACCAAGTTCGGCGCCTCGCCCACCGTCCGCGACGCCAACCTGGTCGCCCTGCGGGCCGGGCACGCCTTCGGCGAGACGGCCGAGCTGTTCGACCAGCCCTACCGGGTCAAGCCGGCCCGCCTGGCCCCCGGGACCTACACCAACATCACCGGCAACACCGCCCTGGCCTGGGGCCTGATCGCCGCCGGGCAGCTGGCCGGCCTGCCCGTGTTCCTGGGCAGCTACCCCATCACCCCCGCCTCGGACATCCTCCACGAGCTGAGCCGGCACAAGGAGTTCGGGATCCGCACCCTCCAGGCCGAGGACGAGATCGCCGGCATCGGCGCCGCCATCGGGGCCGCCTTCGGGGGCCACCTGGGGGTGACCACCACCAGCGGGCCGGGCCTGGCCCTCAAGGCCGAGGCCCTGGGCCTGGCCGTCAGCCTGGAGCTGCCCCTGCTGGTCATCGACATCCAGCGGGGCGGCCCCTCCACCGGGCTGCCGACCAAGACCGAGGCCTCGGACCTGCTCCAGGCCATGTACGGCCGCCACGGCGAGTCGCCGGTGCCGGTGGTGGCGGCCCGCAGCCCGTCGCACTGCTTCGCGGTGGCCATCGAGGCGGCCCGCATCGCCCTGCGCTACCGGACGCCGGTGATCCTGCTCTCCGACGGCTACCTGGCCAACGGGTCGGAGCCGTGGCGGCTGCCGGAGGTGGCCGACCTGCCCGACATCTCGGTCCCCTTCGCCACCGAGCCCAACCACACCGGCCCCGAGGGCGAGGCCCTGTTCTGGCCCTACCAGCGCGACCCGGCCACCCTGGCCCGGCCCTGGGCCGTGCCCGGCACGCCGGGCCTGGAGCACCGCATCGGCGGCCTGGAGAAGGAGGACGGCTCGGGCAACATCAGCTACGAGCCGGCCAACCACGAGCACATGGTCGAGCTGCGGGCCCGCCGGGTGGCCGGCATCGCCCAGGACATCGGGCCCGTCACCCTGACCGGCGACACCGACGGCGCCGACATCCTGGTCCTGGGGTGGGGCTCCACGTGGGGCGCCATCGACGGCGGGGTGAACCGGTGCCGGGCCCGGGGCCTGCGGGTGGCCCACGGCCACCTCACCCACCTCAACCCCTTCCCGCCCGACCTCGGGCCCCTCCTGGCCCGGCACCCCCGGGTGCTGGTGCCGGAGATGAACCTGGGCCAGCTCTCCCGCCTGGTGCGGGCCGAGTACCTGGTCGACGCCCACTCCGTCACCAAGGTCCGGGGCGTGCCCTTCACCGCGGCCGAGATCGAGACCGCCATCGCCAAGGAGCTGGGGGCGTGAGCCCGGCCCGGCCCCGCCCGCCCCTCGCCACCGCCGGGAGCCACCGATGACCGACACCCTCGTGCCCGAGCCCACCACCACGGCCAAGGACTGGTCGAGCGACCAGGAGCCCCGCTGGTGCCCCGGGTGCGGCGACTACTCCATCCTCAAGGCGGTGCAGACGCTCATGCCCAGCCTGGGCGTGGCCCGGGAGGACACCGTGTTCCTGTCCGGCATCGGCTGCGCGGCCCGGTTCCCGTACTACATGGACACCTACGGGATGCACACCATCCACGGCCGGGCCCCGGCCATCGCCACCGGCCTGGCCATGGCCCGCCCCGACCTCGACGTGTGGGTCGTCACCGGCGACGGCGACGCCCTGTCCATCGGCGGCAACCACCTCATCCACGCCCTGCGCCGCAACGTCGACATCACCATCCTGCTGTTCAACAACCAGATCTACGGGCTGACCAAGGGCCAGTACTCGCCCACCAGCGAGCGGGGCAAGGTCACCAAGTCGACCCCCTTCGGCAGCCTCGACCAACCCTTCAACCCGGTCAGCCTGGCCCTGGGGGCCGAGGCCACGTTCGTGGCCCGCACCCACGACATGGACCGGGCCCACATGATGGAGACCATCCGCCGGGCCCATGACCACCGGGGGGCGGCGCTGGTCGAGGTGTACCAGAACTGCAACGTCTTCAACGACGGCGCCTTCGGGGCCATCACGTCACGGGGCAACCGCGAGTCGATGCTCATCCCCCTGCGCCACGGCGAGCCCATCCGCTTCGGGGCCGAGGGGGAGCGGGGCGTGGTCCTCGACGGCCGGGACGGCCCCCGCGTCGTCGACGTGGCCGAGGCCGGCCCCGAGGCCCTGCTGGTCCACGACGAGGCCCGCCCCGACCCGGCCCTGGCCTTCATGCTCAGCCGCCTGGCCACCGGGCCCCACGAGCCCACCCCCATCGGCGTGTTCCGGGCCGTGGAACAGCCCGACTACGGGGCCGAGACCGACCGCCAGCTGGCCGCGGCCCAAGCTGGCAACACCGCCGAGCTGGAGGCGCTGCTCCACTCCCGCCCCACCTGGGAGGCCTGAGGCTCAGGCCGTGTCGTAGCCGTCGGGGTGGGACGAGTGCCAGGCCCAGGCCGAGGTGAGGATGGTGCGCAGGTCGCGATCGGGGCGCCAGCCCAGCAGGTCCAGGGCCCGGCGGTTGTCGCCGTAGATCTCGGCCGCGTCGCCGGGGCGGCGGGGGGCGTCGGCCGAGGGGATGTCGACCCCGCTCACCTCCCGGGCCATGTCCAGCACCTCGCGCACGGTCGAGCCCACCCCCGTGCCCAGGTTGACGTGCGTGGTCTCGCCGCCGGCCTCCAGGTGGTCGAGGGCCCGCACGTGGGCGTCGGCCAGGTCCTCGACGTGGACGTAGTCGCGGACGCCGGTGCCGTCGCGGGTGGGGTAGTCGGTGCCGAACACGGTGACCTGCGGGATGCGGCCCAGGGCCGCCTTCATCACCAGCGGGACCAGGTTCAAGGTGACGGTCCAGTCCTCGCCGATGCGGCCGTCGGCCGAGGCGCCGGCGGCGTTGAAGTAGCGCAGGCTCACCGAGCGCATCCCGTGGAGCTCGGAGTACCAGCGGAGCATCTGCTCGACCATCCGCTTGCTCTCGGCGTACGGGTTCTCCGGCGCCAGGGGGTGGTCCTCGGCCACCGGCAGCCCCTGGGGGGTGCCGTACACCGCGCAGGTGGAGGAGAACACCACCCGGTCCACCCCCACGGCCCGGGCCGCGTCGAACAGCGCGTTGGCCTTGCCCACGTTGTTGGCGAAGTACCGGCCGGGCTGCTCCATGGACTCGCCGGCCGCCTTGTAGGCCGCGAAGTGGATGATGGCCTCCACGCCGTGCTCCTCGACGGTGGCCCGCACCAGGTCGGCATCGGCGATGTCGCCCACCACCAGCGGGGCGCCCAGGGTGGCCTCGGGCCGACCCCCCTCCAGGGAGTCGAGGACCACCACGTCGCGGCCCCGCTCCCGCAGCAGGCGGGCGGTGTGGGCCCCGATGTAGCCGGCGCCGCCGGTGACGAGGACGGTCATCCCTCGGGAGCGGGCTCGTCGCCCCCCGCGGCCCGGCGGCCGAGCTCCACGAAGGCCATCTGCAGCTGGGTCAGGGCCTGGCGCAGGGTGGCCTCGTGCTCGCCCAGGCGGCCCTCCAGGGCGCCGACCAGGGCGGCCAGCCCGTCGACGGCCAGCGCGGCCTGGTCCAGGTTGGGCGGCTGCTGGGACAGGTGGATGGCACCCAGCTCGTAGAGGCCCATGGCGTGGTTGGACACCACCACGGCGGCCGGCGTGCGGGCCAGCTCGTCCCGGGCCCGGGCCATCTCGGCGATCATCTGCTCGGCTTGGGCCCGTTCCTCGGGGGACATGGCGGCCAGGGCCGCCTCGGTCTCCGGGTCGAGCTCCGGCCCTTCCGGGGGGGCCGCGCCGGCGGGGTCGGGCTCGGTCCGGGAGCGGGGCACCTCGTGCTCGCCACCGGGGGTCCACAGGCTGCTCATGGGCACTCTCTCAGTCGTCGTCGGGGGGCGTGCGGGGGCGCTCGGTTGCGGTCGCAGGCGGAACGCCCGTACCCTAGGCGCCACATCCGAACACGGAAGCGGGGCCTCGGCTCCCACCCGGCCACCAGCGGTGCGCCGGGTCGATCGACGCAAGGTCCTCAGGGGCCGTTCGCGGACGTCGGCTTCCCGGCGTCCGCATCGTTCTTTTTGCGGCTTCGGATCATCCCATCCCCGCACCGGAGGAAGCACCCACCGCATGAAGGAAGACCGGCCATAGCTGCGCCGCCGCACAACGACGAGCCTCGCATCAACGACCGCATCCGGGCCCGTGAGGTCCGCCTGGTCGGAGCCGACGGGTCCCAGATCGGGATCCGACCGCTGCCCGAGGCCCTCGCCATAGCCCGTGAACTGGATCTCGACCTCGTGGAGGTGGCCGACAAGGCCAACCCGCCGGTCTGCCGGATCATGGACTACGGCAAGTACAAGTACGAGGCGGCCCAGAAGGCCAAGGAGTCCCGCCGCAAGAGCACCAACGTCGTCATCAAGGAGATGAAGTACCGGCCCAAGATCGGGTCCGGCGACTTCGACACCAAGACCAAGAAGGTCGAGCGGTTCCTCGCCGAGGGCCACAAGGTGAAGGTGACGATCATGTTCCGGGGGCGCGAGATGGCGCACCCGGAGCTGGGCAAGAAGATCCTCGACCACGTCGCCGACGAGGTCGTCCACCTGGCCCGGGTGGAGGTGGTGCCCAAGCTGGACGGCCGCAACATGATCATGGTCCTGGCGCCCGACAAGCGGGCCCAGGCCGCCCACGCCGCCAAGCTCAAGGAGGAGGCCGAGGCCGCCGCCGTCGACGGCACCGCCCCGGTCGCCGCCGCCCCGGCTCCCGACGCCCCCGCCCCACCCCTGGCCCCTTCCGCCCCCCTTCCCACCGACGCCCCCGAGGCAGCCGACCCCGACGACGCCCCGGCCCCGGCCCCCGCCGCCCCGGCCGACAGCGACGCCGCCGCCTCGTAGCCCCTTCTCCACCGCTCCCACCGAGGACACGACAATGCCCAAGATGAAGACCCACCGCGGCGCGGCCAAGCGCTTCAAGACCACCGGCTCCGGCCGGCTCCGGCGCCAGCAGGCCAACAAGCGGCACATCCTGGAGAAGAAGCCCTCCACCCGGACGCGTCGCCTCTCGGCCGACGTCGACGTGGCCCCCGGCGACGCCCCCCGCATCGAGCGCCTGCTCGGGCGCCGGTAGCACCCGCCCGGCCCCCGCCCCGACCGACCTGACGAGAAGAGGAACGAACCATGGCCCGCGTCAAGCGATCCGTGAGCAGCAAGAAGCACCGCAAGGCCACCCTCGAGCGCGCCAAGGGCTACTACGGCAACAAGAGCCGCTCGTACCGCGCCGCCAACGAGCAGGTGATGCACTCCCTCCAGTACGCCTACCGGGACCGCCGGGCCCGCAAGGGCGAGTTCCGCAAGCTCTGGATCCAGCGCATCAACGCCGCCTGCCGCGAGAACGGCATGTCCTACAGCCGCTTCATCAGCGGGCTGCGCATCGCCCAGGTCGACGTGGACCGCAAGGTGCTGGCCGAGCTGGCGGTGGCCGACCCGCAGGCCTTCGCCGCCCTGGTGAAGGTGGCCGCCGAGGCCCAGCCCGCGGCCTGAGCGGCCCGACCCGGCGGCTTCCCGTGCGCCGCCCCACCCCTCCGACGGATCCGCCCACGCCCCCCGGGCCGGGCGGATCCGCCGCGTCTCCGCCGTCCCTCTCGCCCCGCAACCCCCGGGTGGTGGAGCTGGGCCGCCTGGCCCGCGACAACCGGGCCCGGGCCGAGGCCGGGCGCTTCGTGCTGGACGGGCCCGTGCTGCTGGCCGAGGCCCTGGCCGCCGGGGTGGTGGTGGAGGCCGCCTATGTCGACCCCGACGCCCTGGACCGGCCCGAGGTGGCCGCCGCCCTGGCCGCGGCCGAGGCGGCCGCCGTGCCCTGCTGGGCCGTCGCCGGCGGCCTGCGCGGCCACGTCGAGGTGACCACCCCCCACGGGCTGGCCGCGGTGGCCCGCATCCCCGGCGCCGCCCCCGCGGGGGAGGGCGGGGGGCCCGTTCTCCACATCGTCCTGGTGGGGGTGGCCGACCCCGGCAACGCCGGCACCCTCCTCCGCACCGCCGAGGCGGTGGGGGCCACGTCCGTGGTCCTCACCGACGGCTCGGTCGACCCCTGGTCGCCCAAGGTGGTCCGGGCCTCGGCCGGCTCGGTGCTGCGCGTCCCGATCCGACGGGGCCCGGCCGCCGCCGTGCTGGCCGAGCTGGCCGCCGCCGGCGTCCGGACCGTCGGGACCCGGGCCCGGGACGGCGCCCCGCCCGACCGGGTGGACCTGGCCGGCCCGGTGGCCCTGGTGCTGGGCAGCGAGGCCCACGGCCTGCCCGACGAGGTGGCCGCCGCCGTCGACGCGTGGGCCTCCTTGCCCATGCGGGGCCGGGTGGAGTCCCTGAACGTGGCCGTGGCCGGCTCGGTGCTGGCCTTCGAGGTGGTCCGGCAACGATCCCGCACCGGCGCCGGGCGGGCCGCCACCATGGACCCGTGACCGCTCCCCAGCCCCCGGCCCCGCCACCGGACGGCGGGGCGGCCGGGCCGCCACCGGCCGGTGAGGAGCCGGTCGACGCCATCGAGCTCATCGCCACCGTGAGCCACGAGCTGCGCAGCCCGCTCACCTCCATCAAGGGCTTCACCAGCCTGCTCCTGTCCCGGTGGGACGGCATCGCCGACGACCGCAAGCAGGAGATGCTCGAGCAGGTCCGCCACGACGCCGACCGGGTCACCCGCATGCTCACCGAGCTCCTGGACATCTCCCGCCTGGAGAAGGGCCGGCTCCACCTCCGCACCCGCATCGTGGACCTGCCGGCCCTGGCCCGCTCGGTGGTCGACAAGGTGGCCCTGGAGGAGGAGGCGCTGGAGGTGGAGCTCTCGTTCCCCGACGACCTCCCCGAGGTGCTGGCCGACGCCGACAAGGTGGAGCAGGTGCTCACCAACCTGGTCGAGAACGCGGCCAAGTACGCCAGCCCCGAGGGCCTGCGCATCGAGGGCGCGGTGGCGGCCGGCGGTGCGGTGGTGGCCGTCGCCGTCCACGACCGGGGACCGGGCATCCCGCCCGAGGACCTGCCCCGGGTCTTCGAGCGGTTCTTCCGCCGCGAGGTGGGCCGGCCCACCGGCACCGGCCTGGGCCTGTGGATCAGCCGGGGCCTGGTCGAGGCCCACGGCGGCACCCTCACCGCGGCGTCGGTGGCCGGCCAGGGCAGCACCTTCACCTTCACGCTGCCGGTCGGCGCCCCACCCGGCCCGTAGGGGCCGCGCCCGCCGCCGGGCCGAACCGACTTGTCGGGGGCGGGCGAGCCTTGGCAGGGTGAGCCGCCATGGGCGCGTCCGTGATCGACGACATCACCGAGATCGGCGCGGCCGCCGAGCGGGCCCTGCGCCAGGCCCCCGACCTCGACACGCTCCGGGCCCGGGTGGCCGAGCTGACCGGCAAGCAGTCGGCCCTGGCCGCGGCCAAGCGCGCTCTCGGGGGCCTGGAGCCCGACCAGCGGCGGGAGGCCGGCCTGGCCCTCAACCGGGTCAACGGCGAGGTGGGCCGGGCCGCGGCCGAGCGCCGGGCCGAGCTGGAGGCCGAGGCCCGGGCCGCCCGCCTGGCGGCCGAGCGGCTCGACCTCACCGAGGTGCGCCCCGAGGGGGGACCGGGCCACCTGCACCTGGTCACCCAGACCATGGAGGAGCTGGAGGACATCTTCGTGGGCATGGGCTTCGCCGTGGCCGAGGGCCCGGAGGTGGAGGACGACTGGCACAACTTCACCGGCCTCAACCTGCCGCCCTACCACCCGGCCCGGGACATGCAGGACACGTTCTTCGTCGAGGCCGGGGAGCCGGGCGACGTGGTGCTCCGCACCCACACCTCGCCGGTGCAGCTCCGGGTGATGGAGCAGCAGGAGCCGCCCATCTACGTGGTCGCCCCCGGCCGGGTGCACCGCAACGAGGCCCGTGACGCCACCCACCTGGCCACCTTCCACCAGATCGAGGCCCTGGTGGTCGACCGGGGCATCACCTTCGGCCACCTGGCCGGCACCATCGAGGCCTTCACCCGGGCCTACTTCGGGGCCGGCTACACCTCCCGCCTGCGGCCGTCGTACTTCCCGTTCACCGAGCCGTCGGGCGAGTTCGACGTGCAGCGCCCCGACGGGAGCTGGCTGGAGCTGGGCGGCTGCGGCATGGTCCACCCCAACGTGCTCCGCAACGGCGGCATCGACCCCGAGACCTTCACCGGCTTCGCCTTCGGCTTCGGCGTCGACCGCCTGGCCCTCATGCGCCACGGCGTCCCCGACCTGCGCGAGATCCTCTCGGTCGACGTGCGCTTCCTGGAGCAGTTCTGATGAAGGTCCTGCTGTCCTGGCTCCAGGAGATGGCCCCCTTCGACCACGCCCCCGAGGTCATCGGCCAGGCCTTCAACGACCTGGGCACCCCGGTCGAGGAGGTCACCCGGCTGGGGGAGGGCCTCGACGGCGTGGTGGTGGCCCGCATCCTGGCCCTCCGGTCCCACCCCAAGGCCGACCGCATCCAGCTGGTGGACGTCGACACCGGCGACGGCGAGGCCCTGCAGATCTGCTGCGGCGCCTTCAACATGGCCGAGGGCGACCTGGTGCCCCTGGCCACCCTGGGCACCACCATGCCCGACGGCATGGAGATCGCCCGGCGCAAGATGCGGGGCGAGTGGTCCAACGGCATGCTCTGCTCGTCGGCCGAGCTGGGCCTGGGGGCCGACGAGGGCGGCATCCGCATCCTGGCCCCCGGACCGGTGCCGGGCACCCCCATCGTGGAGGCCCTGGGCCTGGCTCCGGACGTGCTGTGGGACCTGGAGGTCAACGCCAACCGGCCCGACGCCCTGTGCGTGGCCGGCCTGGCCCGCGACCTGGCCGCCCACCTGGGCGTGCCCTTCTCGTTGCCCGACCGGGCGCCGGCCACCGGGGGCGCCCCGGCCCCGGGGGCGCTGGAGGTGGAGGTCCTGGCCCCCGACCTGTGCGGCCGGTTCACGGCCTGGGTGTTGCGGGGCCTCGACCCCACCGCCACCTCGCCGGAGTGGATGCAGCGGCGCCTCACCCACCTGGGCATGCGGCCCATCAGCGCCCTGGTCGACATCTCCAACTACGTGATGCTGGAGCTGGGCCAGCCCAACCACCCCTACGACCTGGCCGCCGTCCCCGGGGCCGGGTTCCGCGTCCGGCGGGCCCGGCCCGACGAGGTCGTCACCACCCTCGACGACGTGGAGCGCACCTGCACGGGGGACGACCTCCTCATCTGCGGCGGCGACGACGTGCCGCTGGGCATCGCCGGCGTGATGGGCGGCGCCTCGGCCGAGATCGCGGCCACCACCACCGACGTGGCCCTGGAGATGGCCTGGTTCCTGCCCCGCTCGGTGGGGCGCACGGCCCGGCGCCTGGGCCTGCGGACCGAGGCCGCGGCCCGCTTCGAGCGCGGCTGCGACCCCGAGGTGATCCCCGCCGCCGCCGCCCGCTTCGCGGCCCTGGCCGCCGAGATCTGCGGCACCACGCTGGCCCCCGGGGTGGTCGATGAGCGGGGGGACCTGCCCGACCGGGCCCCCGTCCGGGTGCGCCCGGCCCGGGTCAACCAGGTGCTGGGCACCGACCTCGACGGGGCCACCATCGGCGGCCTCCTCGACCCCATCGGCTACGTGGCGACGCCGGCGGCCGACAGCCCGGGCGACCTGGACGTGGCCGTCCCCTCGTGGCGCTACGACTCCGAGAGCGAGATCGACGTCGTCGAGGAGGTGGCCCGGCACCACGGCTACGCCCGCATCCCCCGGCGCGAGCTGGCCACCGCGGTGCCCGGCCGGCTGACCCCGGTGCAGCGCTGCCGGCGCGAGGTGCGGCGCCTGTGCACCGGGCTGGGCCTGGCCGAGGTCATGCCCCTGCCGTTCCTGGCCCCCGACCAGCTGGCGGCGTGCGGCTTCCCGGCCGAGGGCATCCGGCTGCACAACTCGCTGGTGGCCGAGGAGTCGGTCCTGCGCACCACCCTCCTGCCCGGCCTGGTGCGGGCCGTGGCCACCAACGCGGCCCGTCGCAGCGAGGGTGTCCGCCTGTTCGAGATCGGCCACGTGTTCCTGCCCGCCGGGGAGCGGGGCGCCGGCGAGGGGGCGGGGCCGGGGCGCCCCGACCTGCTGCCCGACGAGCGGGAGCACCTGGCCCTGGCCCTGGCCGGGGCCGAGGCGCCCGTGGCGGTGCGGGCCTGGCTGGGGTTGGCCGCCCGCCTGGGCCTGGCCGGCGCCGAGGTGGCCAACGGGGCCCGCCCGGGCCTGCACCCGTCGCGCTCCGGCGTGGCCCTGGTGGCCGGCGCCGAGGTGGGCTCGGTGGGCGAGGTCGATCCCGACGTCCTGGCCGCCCACGGCATCGGCCAGCGGGTGGCGTGGCTGGAGGTCGACCTGGGCCGGCTGCTCCGGCTGGCCACCGAGGGCGGGGGAGGGGCGGCCTACCGCCCGGCGTCCCGGTTCCCCTCCAGCGACGTGGACCTGGCCTTCGAGGTGGCCGACGCGGTCTCGGCCAACGCGGTGGAGCGCACCCTGGCCGGGGCCTCGCCCCTGGTCTGGTCGGTGGGCCTGTTCGACACCTACCGGGGGGCGGGGGTGGCCGAGGGCCACCGGTCCCTGGCCTACCGGGTCCGCTTCGACGCCCCCGACCGGACCCTCACCGACACCGAGGTGGCCGAGGCCCGGGCCGCCCTGGTGGCCGCCGTCACCGAGGCCCACGGCGCCACCCTCCGGGGCTGACCACCCCGGGTCGAAGGACAGGTTGCATAGTGATGCGCCCATTCGCATAGACTGTGCCCATGGCCAAGGTGGGCATCGTCGGAGCGTCCGGGTACACGGGGGCGGAGCTGCTCCGCCTGCTGGCCGGGCACCCCGAGCTCGACGTGGTCCTGGCCACCGGCGACACCCAGGCCGGCCAGCCCGTGGCCGGGCTGTACCCCAGCCTGGTCAGCGCCTACGGCGACCGCACCTTCGACCGGTGGGAGCCGGCGGCGGCCGACGGGCTGGACCTGGTGTTCTGCGGCCTGCCCCACGGGGCCAGCCAGGCCGTGGTGCCCGAGCTGCGGTCCCGGGTCGGGGCCGTGGTCGACCTGGCCGCCGACTTCCGCCTGGCCGACGCCGCCCTGTACCCCGAGTGGTACGGCGAGGCCCACGCCGTGCCCGAGCTGCTGGCCGAGGCCGCCTACGGCCTCCCCGAGCTGTTCCGGGACGAGGTGGCGGCCGCCACCCTGGTGGCCGGGCCCGGGTGCTACCCCACGGCCGCGGCCCTGGCCCTGGCCCCGCTGCTGCGGGCCGGCCTGGTCGAGCCCACCGGCATCGTGGTCGACGCGGTGAGCGGCGTATCGGGGGCGGGCCGGTCGCTCAAGCCGGCCACCGCCTTCTGCACCGCCGATGGCGACGTCACCGCCTACGGGGACTGGCGCCACCGCCACACCCCCGAGATCGAGCAGACCCTCACCCGGGCTGCCGGGGCCCCGGCCCAGGTGGTGTTCACCCCCCACCTGGTCCCCATGAGCAGGGGCATGCTGGCCACCTGCTACTCCCGCCCCCGGCCCGGCACCACCGCGGCCGACGTGCGGGCCGCCCTGGGCGACGCCTACGACGGCGAGCCGTTCGTGGCCGTGGTCCCGGGCTCGCCGTCCACCAAGGCCACCCACGGCTCCAACGCGGCCCACGTGTCGGCCGTCCTCGACGAGCGCACCGGCTGGGTGGTGTCCCTGTGCGCCCTGGACAACCTGGGCAAGGGGGCCTCCGGCGCCGCCGTCCAGTGCGCCAACCTGGTCCTGGGCCTGCCCGAGGCCCTGGGCCTCTCGGCCATCGGCTCCTACCCGTGAGCGGCCCCGGCGGCACAGGGGCGGCCCGATGAGCGTCGTGGCCGCCCGGGGGTTCGTGGCCCACGGGGTGGCGTCCGGCATCAAGGCCTCGGGCCACGCCGACCTGGCCCTGGTGGCCACGGCCGACGGGCGCCCCGTCCCCGCCGCCGGGGTCTTCACCTCCAACCTCATGACCGCGGCCCCGGTCCAGGTGTCGCAGGGCCACCTGGCCTCGGCCGGGGGCCGGGCCGCGGCGGTGGTCCTCAACAGCGGGAACGCCAACGCCGGCACCGGCGGGCCGGGGCGGGCCGACGCCGAGCGGACCTGCGCCGCGGTGGCCGCCGAGCTGGGCTGCGCCGAGGACGAGGTCCTGGTCTGCTCCACCGGGCTCATCGGCATCCCCCTGCCCGTCGAGCCGCTGCTGGCCGGGGTGACCGACCTGGTGGCCGGCCTCACCGACGACGAGGAGGGCGGGGCGGCGGCGGCCGACGCCCTGCTCACCACCGACACCCGGCGCAAGGAGGCGGTGGCCACGGCGGGGGCGGCCGTGGTCGGGGGCATGGCCAAGGGGGCGGCCATGCTGGCCCCGGCCATGGCCACCATGCTGGCCGTGCTCACCACCGACGCCGAGGCCGACGGGCCGACGCTGCGGCGGGTGCTGGCCGCCGGGGTGGAGGGCAGCTTCAACGCCCTGCTCACCGACGGCTGCACCTCCACCAACGACACAGTGCTCCTGCTGGCCTCGGGCGAGGCCGGGCCGGTGGACGAGGCCGACCTGGCCGCCGCGGTGGCCTCGGTGTGCGGCTCGCTGGCCGAGCAGATGGCCGACGACGCCGAGGGCGCCACCAAGGTGGTCCGGCTGACCGTGACCGGTGCCGCCTCCGACGCCGAGGCCCGGGCCGGCGCCCGGCAGATCGCCCGCAGCGTGCTGTGCCGGTGCTCGTGGTACGGGCGCGACCCGTACTGGGGCCGCCTGGCCAGCGAGCTGGGTTCGGCCGGCATCACCTTCGAGCAGGAGCGGGTGGCGGTGGCCTACGGCGGGGTGACCGTGGCCGCCGGCGGGGTGTCGGTGGCCCACGACGCCGAGGCGGTGGCGGCCCACATGGACCAGCGGTACCTGCACATCGCCTGCGACCTGGGCCTGGGGGCGGGCACGGCCACCGTCCTGACCAACGACCTGAGCCACGCCTACGTCGACGAGAACATGGGCACCAGCTGACCCAGGCCCCGCCGGCCCGGGCGCCGGCCGGGGGAACCGTGTTGCATGGCCATGCAGATACGTGCATAAGATGGGGAGATGGCCCCCGGACACGACAAGCCGGAGCTGGCCCTCCACCAGGTCGACGCCGCCCTGCGGGCCGCCATCCTGGTCGAGGCCCTGCCCTACATCCAGGCCTTCGCCGGGCGCACCGTGGTCATCAAGCTGGGCGGCAGCGCCATGGGCCAGGCCGAGCTGGCCCGGTCCTTCGCCACCGACGTGGTGCTGCTCCGGGCCGTGGGCCTGAAGCCGGTGGTGGTCCACGGCGGCGGCCCCCAGATCGACGAGATGCTCGGGCGGCTGGGCCTGGGCACCGAGTTCCGCGACGGCCTGCGGGTCACCGACGCCGAGACGCTGGACGTGGCCCGCATGGTCCTCGGGGGCCGGATCGGGCGCGACATCGTGAGCGCCATCAACCGGCACGCCCCGGTGGCCGTGGGCCTCTCGGGCGAGGACGCCGGGCTGCTGGCCGCCGCCCAGCGCGACCCCGGCCTCGGCTACGTGGGCGACGTCGTGGGCGTCGACCGGACGATCCTCGACACCCTCATCGAGCAGCGCTTCGTGCCGGTCATCTCCACCATCGGGGCCGACGGCGACGGGCAGGCCTACAACATCAACGCCGACAGCGCCGCCATCGCCGTGGCCGAGGCCCTGGGGGCCGAGAAGCTCATCTACCTCACCGACGTCCCCGGGGTGCTGACCGCGGTCGACGACCCGGCGTCGCTGGTGTCGCGCCTGTCGGTGGCCCGGGCCCGGCTGCTCATCGCCGAGGGGGTCATCGCCGGCGGCATGATCCCCAAGGTGGAGGCGGCCCTGGCCGCGGTGGAGGGCGGGGTGGGCTCGTCGCACATCCTCGACGGCCGCATCCCCCACGTGCTGCTCCTGGAGCTGCTCACCGACGAGGGCGTGGGCACCATGGTCACCCGGTCGGCCGGAGGCCCGTCGTGAGCGCGCCGGCCATCGCCCCGCCCCTCATGCCCACCTACGGGGCGCCGCCCCTCACCCTGGTGCGGGGCGAGGGCACCCGGGTGTGGGACGACCAGGGCACCGAGTACCTGGACTTCCTCACCGGCCTGGCCGTGTGCAGCCTGGGCCACAGCCACCCGGCGGTGGCCCAGGCGGTGGCCACCCAGGCCCGCACCCTGCTGCACGTGTCCAACCTGTTCGGCAACGACGTGGGCCCCGAGGTGGCCACCACCCTCGACCGGCTGCTGGGCACCCCGGCCTGGGCCGACGGCTGGGCCGGCGACGGCCCCCGGGGCCGGGTGTTCTTCGCCAACTCGGGGGCCGAGGCCAACGAGTGCGCCCTCAAGCTGGCCCGCCGGTTCGGGGGCCGGGGCCGCCACGTGGTCGTCTCGGCCCTGGGCTCCTTCCACGGCCGCACCCTGGCCACCCTGCACGCCACCGGCCAACCGGCCAAGCACGAGCCGTTCCAGCCCCTGCCCCCCGGGTTCCGCCACGTGGCCTGGGAGGACATCGACGCCCTGGAGGCGGCCCTCGACCCCACGGTGGCCGCCGTCCTGTTGGAGCCGCTCCAGGGCGAGGGGGGCGTGAACCCGGCCTCGGCCGCCTACCTGCGGGCCGTGCGGGAGCTGTGCGACGTGACCGGCACCCTCCTCATGATCGACGAGGTCCAGACCGGCCTGGGCCGCACCGGCCGCTGGTTCGGCCACCACCACTTCGGCGTGGTGCCCGACGTGGTCACCATGGCCAAGGCCCTGGGCAACGGGGTGCCCATCGGGGCGTGCTGGGCCCGGGCCGAGGTGGCCGAGACCTTCGAGCCCGGCGACCACGGCAGCACCTTCGGCGGCCAGCCCTTCGCCGCCGCCGCGGCCCGGGCCACCCTGGCCGAGCTGGAGGCCATCGACGCCCCGGGGCGGGCCGCGGCCCTCGGGGCCCGGCTGGCCTCCGGGCTGGCCGAGGTGCCCGGGGTGGCCTCGGTGCGGGGCCTGGGGCTCCTGCTGGCCGCCGAGCTCGACGGCCTCGACTCCAAGGCGGTGGCCGCTGCCGCCCTCCGGCGGGGCCTGATCGTCAACGCCGTCACCCCCACCGCCCTGCGCTTCGCCCCGCCCCTCACCGTCTCCGAGGACGAGGTCGACCAGGCGCTGGACGTGGTGGCCGCGGCCGTGGCCGAGGTGGCACCGTGACCCGGCACCTGCTGGACGTGGACGACCTCGCCCCCGCCGAGCTGGAGGAGGTGCTGGTCCTGGCCCACGACCGCTCGCTGCGGCGGGTGCTGGAGGGCCGGGGCGCGGCCCTGCTGTTCGAGAAGCCGTCGGGCCGGACCCGCCACTCCACCGAGATGGCCGTGGTCCAGCTGGGCGGCCACCCCGTCTACGTGCGGCCCGACGAGGTCGGCATCGACGAGCGGGAGACGGCCGAGGACGTGGCCCGCACCCTGTCGCAGTACCACGGCGTGATCTGCGCCCGCGTGTTCGACCACGGCGTGCTGGGGCGGATGGCCGCCGCCGGCTCGGTGCCGGTGGTCAACCTCCTCTCCGACGACGCCCACCCCCTCCAGGCCATCGCCGACCTGCTGACCCTGCTGGAGGCCGGGGGCCTGGACGGGCGCACCCTGGCCTGGGTGGGCGACTTCTCCAACGTGGCCCGGTCCCTGGCCCTGGCCTGCGCCATGACCGGGGTCGCGGTCCGGGTGGCCAGCCCCGAGGGCTACGGCCCGACCGACGCCGACGTGGCCCGGGTGGCCGCCCTGGGCGGCTCCCTCTGGGTCACCGACGACCCCGGGGCCGCGGTGGCCGGGGCCGACACGGTGTCCACCGACGCCTGGTACTCGATGGGCCAGGAGGCCGAGGCCGCGGCCCGGCGCCCCCTGTTCGCCCCCTACCGGGTGGACACGGCCCTCATGGCCCGGGCCACGGCCGACGCCGTCTTCCTCCACTGCCTGCCCGCCCACCGGGGCGAGGAGGTCACCGACGACGTGCTGGACGGGCCGTCGTCGCGGGTGTGGCCCCAGGCCGCCAACCGGCTCCACGCCGCCCGGGGGGCCCTGGCCTGGCTGCTGGGGGTGCGGCCGTGACCGCCGGGCCGCCCCGCATGGGCCGCACCCAGCGCCAGCACCTGGTGGCCAAGCTGCTGGCCTCGCACCGGGTCACCAGCCAGGAGCAACTCGTCGACCTCCTGGCCGCCGAGGGCGTGGCCTCCACCCAGGCCACCGTGTCCCGGGACCTGGTCGACCTGGGGGCCATCAAGGTCCGCACCGGCGACGGCGAGTCGGCCTACGCCATCCCCGAGCTGCCCCGCGAGCAGCGGGCCCCCGACGACCACCTGCGCCGGGTGTTCGGCGACTGGGTGGTGGAGGTCTCCGCCACCGACAACCTGGTGGTCCTTCGCACCCCGCCGGGCTCGGCCCACGTGGTCGGCTCGGCCCTGGACCGGGCGGACGTGCCCGAGGTGGCCGGCACCGTGGCCGGCGACGACACCCTCTTCGTCGTGGTCAACGACCCCGACCGCCCCGTCACCGGCCCGGCGGCAGCCCTCGCCGAGCGCCTCCGCGACCTGGCCGGCCTCACCCCCAAGGAAGAGAGATAGCACCCATGCCCAAGCGCGTCGTCCTGGCCTACAGCGGAGGTCTCGACACCTCCGTAGCCGTGAAGTGGATGATCGAGCACTACGGCGTCGAGGTCGTGTGCCTGGCCGTGGACGTCGGCCAGGCCTCCGACGACTGGGACGTGGTCCGCGAGCGGGCCCGGGCCGCCGGCGCCGTCGAGGCCATCGTGGTCGACGCCCGCCAGGAGTTCGCCGAGGACTTCGTGGCCCCCGCCCTCAAGGCCAACGCCATGTACGAGGGCCGCTACCCGCTGGTCTCGGCCCTGTCCCGCCCGGTGATCGTCAAGCACCTGGTGGAGACGGCCCGCTACCACGGGGCCGACGCCGTGGCCCACGGCTGCACCGGCAAGGGCAACGACCAGGTCCGCTTCGAGGTCTCGACCCGGGCCCTGGCCCCCGACCTGGAGGTGCTGGCCCCGGTGCGGGGCTGGGGCATGACCCGCGAGGACTCCATCCACTACGCGTACGACCACCAGATCCCCATCCAGGCGACGAAGGAGAAGGTGTACTCCATCGACGACAACCTGTGGGGCCGGGCCATCGAGTGCGGCGAGATGGAGGACCCGTGGGCCGTGCCGCCCCCCGGCGTGTGGCTCCTGACCCGGCCCACCGCCACCGAGCCCCGGGACGTGGTCATCGGGTTCGAGCAGGGCGTGCCCACCTCCATCGACGGCCAGCGGCTGGGGATGCTGGAGGTCATCGAGACGCTCAACACGCTGGTCGGCTCCTACGGCTGGGGCCGCATCGACATGGTCGAGAACCGGCGGGTGGGCATCAAGAGCCGGGAGACCTACGAGTGCCCGGCGGCCCTGGCCCTGATCATGGCCCACAAGGACCTGGAGTCGATCTGCCTGGAGCGGGACCTCGACCGGGAGAAGGCCCGCGTCGAGCCCCGCTACGCCGAGCTCATCTACGACGGCCTGTGGTTCAGCCCCCTCAAGCAGGCCTTCGACTCCTTCGTGGACTCCAGCCAGGCCTTCGTCACCGGCGAGGTGCGGCTGCACCTGGCGCCGGGCTCCTGCGCGGTCACCGGCCGGCGCAGCCAGCACTCGCTCTACGACTACGAGCTGGCCACCTACGACGCCGAGGACTCGTTCCGCCACGAGGACTCGGCCGGCTTCGTGCGCCTGTGGGGCCTGGGCATCGAGACCTGGGCCGCCCGCCAGGGCTCGCTCCGGGACCGGGACTGATGGCCGACGACACGCCCGCCCCCGCCGGGGACGGGGACGCCGCCGAGGGCCGCACGCTCTGGCACGGCCGCTTCGCCGGGGGCCCGGCCGAGGCCCTCCTGGCCTTCACCGTGAGCCTCCCGTTCGACCGGGTGCTGGCCCCCGACGACATCGCCGGGTCGCGGGCCCACGTGCGGGGCCTGGTGCGGGGCGGGCTGCTCGACGGCGACGAGGCCGGCGCCGTGCTGGGGGCCCTGGACCGGGTCGAGGCCGAGCTGGCCGACGGCACCTTCGCCTTCGCCCCCAGCGACGAGGACATCCACACCGCGGTGGAGCGGCGGGTCACCGAGCTGGCCGGCCCGGCCGGGGCCAAGCTCCACACCGGCCGGAGCCGCAACGACCAGGTGGCCACCGACCTGCGCCTGTGGACCAAGCGGGCCCTGGCCGACGTGGCCGCCCGGGTGCTGGCCCTGCAGGAGGTGCTGCTGGACCGGGCCACCGAGGCCGGCGACGCCTACCTCCCCGGCTACACCCACCTCCAGCAGGCCCAGCCGGTGCTGCTGGCCCACCACCTGCTGGCCCACGGCTGGGCCCTGGCCCGCGACCTCGACCGCCTGCTGGCCACCCGGGCCCGGGCCGACGTGTCGCCCCTGGGGGCCGGCGCCCTGGCCGGCTCGTCCCTGCCCCTCGACCCCGAGGGCACGGCCGCCGACCTGGGCTTCGCCGCCGCCTTCGACAACAGCCTGGACGCGGTGAGCGACCGCGACTTCGTGGCCGAGGCCCTCTTCGCCCTGGCCCTGTGCGGCGTGCACCTGTCGCGCCTGGGGGAGGAGTGGGTGCTGTGGGCCAGCGAGGAGGTGGGCTTCGTCACCCTCGACGACGCCTACGCCACCGGCTCGTCCATGCTCCCCCAGAAGAAGAACCCCGACATCGCCGAGCTGGCCCGGGGCAAGGCCGGGCGCCTGGTCGGCAACCTGACCGGCCTGCTGGTCACCCTCAAGGGCCTGCCCCTGGCCTACAACCGCGACCTCCAGGAGGACAAGGAGCCGCTGTTCGACTCGGTCCGGCAGGTGCTGCTGGCCCTGGCCGCCTGGGAGGGCATGGTGGCCACCGCCACCTTCCGCACCGACCGCATGGCCGCCGCCGCCGACACCCCGGCCGCCGCCGCCACCGACCTGGCCGAGCTGCTGGTGGCCCGGGGCACGCCCTTCCGCGACGCCCACGCGGTGGTGGGCGACCTGGTCCGCCGGTCCCTGGCCGGCGAGGGGGCCCTGGCCGACCTGGTGGCCGCGGACGAGCGGCTGGGGCCCGACGCCGCCGCCCTCATCGCCCCCGGCGTGCCCGTCACCCGGCGCACCACCCGGGGTGGCGGCGGCCCCGGCCCGGTGGCCGATCAGCTCGACCGCTTCCGGGCCCGCCTGGCCGCCGACCGGGACCGCCTCCCCGCGGCCTGACCGGGGCGTCCCCGTGCCTCGCCGCCCCGCCCGCTGATGGCCGCGCCCGCCGCCACGGCCCCCGCACCCCCGCCGGCCCCGTCCCCGTCCGACCCGGCCACCCGGGGCTACCGGCCCCACCTGGACGGCGTCCGGGCCGTGGCCGTGGCCATGGTCATCCTGTTCCACCTCGGCTACGCCTGGATCCCCGGCGGGTTCGTCGGCGTCGACGTGTTCTTCGTCCTCTCCGGCTACCTCATCACCGGTCTCCTGGTGGGGGAGGCCACCGGGCGGGGCACCGTGGGGCTGGGCCGCTTCTACGCCCGCCGGGCCCGGCGGCTGCTGCCGGCGTCGATCGCCGTGCTGGCCGCGGTCATGGTGGCCGGCCACCACCTGTTCGACCCGGTGCAGAAGCAGGCGCTGGGGTGGGACACCACCTTCGCCGCCTTCTACAGCGCCAACTGGCGGGCCGCCCTGGCCGGCGGCGACTACTTCGCCCCCGGCGACGTGCCCAGCCCCCTGGTGCACTACTGGTCCCTGGCCGTGGAGGAGCAGTTCTACCTGGTGTGGCCGGCCCTGTTCCTGGGCCTCTACCGCCTCTCCACCCGGGGCCGGGCCCGTGACGCCGTGGGCCGCCTGCTGGCCGCGGTGCTGGTCCTGGCCGTGGCCTCGGCCGTGGCCTCGGTGGCCCTGGCCGGGTCGTCGCTGACCTACTACGGCACCCACACCCGGGCCTACCAGCTCCTGGCCGGCGCGGCGCTGGCCCTGGCCGCCCGCCACCGGGGGTGGGCCTTCCCCGACACCCGGGCCGGGCGGGGGGCGGCCGGCGTCTCGGCCGTGGCCGCCCTGGCCGCCCTGGCCGCCCTGGCCCACCGGGTCACCGACGCCTCGGCCTACCCGGGGTGGCCCGGCCTGGCCGTCACCGGGGCCAGCCTGGCCCTCATCGCCGGGGTCGACCTGGCCCCGCCCGGCCCCGTGGCCCGGCTGGTCGGGCACCGATCGTTGGCCGCCGTGGGCCGGCTGTCCTACAGCCTCTACATCTGGCACTGGCCGGTGATCGTGTTCCTGCCCCTGGTGGCGGCCCGGCCCGAGGTGGACCGGCCCGGGCTGGCCGAGCGCCCGGCCCTGGTGGCGGTGACCGGGGCCCTGGCCCTGGTGTCGTACCTGGTGGTCGAGCGGCCCGTCCGCTTCCGGCTGGCCGGGGCGGCTCGCCCGGCGGCCGTGGTGGGCACCGGCCTGGCCCTCTCGCTGGTGGCCGGGGCGGTGGCCTACCCGCTGTTCCAGCCCCGGGACGACTGGGACCAGGCCGCCCTGGTGGCGGTGCGCGACCTGGCCGAGCCCGGCCGCTGCCCCTACTTCGAGGAGGACTGGCCGTCCCCGGCCGGCAGCGAGCCGTGCGTGCACCGCGACGGCGACGGCCCGGTGGTGGCCCTGGTGGGCGACTCCCACGCCCAGCAGTGGCAGCCGGCCCTGGAGGAGCTGGCCGAGGGCAGCGACGCCCGCATCGTCCGGGCCACCCGGGGCGGGTGCCCGGCCAACGACGTCGTGGCCTACGCCCTCCAGCCCGACGGCCGGAGGGTGACCGACACGGCCTGCGCCGAGTGGCGCCACCACGTCTACCGGGACCTGGTCGAGCGGTTCGCCCCCGACGTGGTCATCGTGGCCACCCGGTCCCACGTCCGGGGCCTGGTGTCGGGCGGGCGCGACGTGCACCCCACCGACCCGGCCCACCTGGGCCTGTGGCGGGAGGGCTGGGACTGGACGCTGCGCACCCTCTCGGCCGGCGGCGCCCGGGTGGTGGTCAGCGAGACCATCCCCACCCTGCCCGAGCGGGTGCCGGCCTGCCTGATCCGCCGGGGCCAGGCCGGCCGCCACGCCTGCGACTTCCCGGTCGCCGCCGACGCGGTGGTGCCCCGCTACAACACGGCCCTGCGGGAGGCGGTGGCCGCTGTCCCCGCCGCCGGGGTCATCGACCCGACGCCCATCGGCTGCCCGGGGGGGACCTGCCCGGCCCTGCTGGACGGGGTCATCGTCCACCGCGACGACAACCACCTGAGCGCCCGCTTCGTCCGTCACCGGGCCGGCGCCTTCGCCGCCCTGCTCCGCACCGCCGGGGCCCGCCTCTGAGCGCGGGTTTGACCGCCGGTGGTGCCGGGCCGGACGATGAGGCGTGGCCGACCCCCTCGCCCTGCTCACCGACCGCCTGGTCCCCGCCTTCGCCGCCGTGCGCGACGCGGCCGGGGCCGACCCGGCGGAGGTGCCGGCCCCGCCGACGGTGCGCCGCAGCGACCGGGCCGACTTCCAGGCCGACGGGGCCCTGGCCCTGGCCAAGCGGCTGGGCCGGAACCCCCGGGAGGTGGCGGCCGAGGTGGCGGCCGCCGCGGACGTGGGCGACCTGGTGGCCACCGTCGAGATCGCCGGCCCCGGCTTCCTGAACCTCACCCTGGACGACGGGGCGCTGGCCGGCCTGGCCCGGGCCGCCTGGTCCGACGAGCGGCTGGGGGTCGGGGCCGACACCAGCGCCGGGCCGGTGGTGGTCGACTACTCGGCGCCCAACGTGGCCAAGGAGATGCACGTCGGGCACCTGCGCTCCACCGTCATCGGCGACGCCCTGGTGCGGGTGCTGGAGCACCTGGGCCGCCCGGTGGTGCGCCAGAACCACGTGGGCGACTGGGGCACGCCCTTCGGCATGCTCATCGAGCACCTGGTGGAGGTGGGCGAGGACCGGGCCGTGGCCGAGCTCTCGGTCGGCGACCTCAACGGCTTCTACCGCGCCGCCCGGGCCAGCTTCGACACCGACGACGGGTTCAAGGACCGGTCCCGGCGCCGGGTGGTGGCCCTCCAGTCGGGCGACCCGGAGACGCTGCGGCTGTGGCGGGTGCTGGTCGACCAGTCCACCGCCTACTTCCAAGCCGTCTACGACCGGCTCGGCGTCCTCCTCACCCCCGACGACATCGTGGGGGAGAGCGCCTACAACGACGCCCTGCCCGCGGTGGTGGCCGACCTCGACGGGGCCGGCCTGCTGGTCACCGACGACGGGGCCGAGTGCGTGTTCCCCCCCGGCTTCACCGGCCGCGACGGCGAGCCCCAGCCCCTGATCGTGCGCAAGGGGGACGGCGGGTACGGCTACGCCGCCACCGACCTGGCCGCCCTCCGCCACCGGGTCGACACCCTCGGGGCCCGGCGCTCGCTCTACGTCGTCGGCGCCCCCCAGCGCGACCACCTGGAGATGGTCTTCGCCGTGGCCCGCCTGGCCGGGTGGCTGCCCGAGGGCGTGGTGGCCGAGCACGTGCCCTTCGGCAACCTGCTGGGCGCCGACGGCAAGATGTTCAAGACCCGCTCCGGGTCGTCGGTGCGCCTGGTCGACCTGCTCGACGAGGCCGTCGACCGGGCCGCGGCGGCCGTGGCCGAGCGCAACCCCGACCTGGCCGGCGCCGAGGCCGCGGCCGTGGCCCGGGCGGTGGGCATCGGGGCCGTGAAGTACGCCGACCTGTCCAGCGACCGGGTCAAGGACTACGTCCTGGACTTCGACCGGATGCTGGCCTTCGAGGGCAACACCGGGCCCTACCTGCAGTACGCCCACACCCGGATCCGCTCGATCTTCCGCCGGGGCGAGGTCGACCCCGCGGCCCTCGACCCCGCCGCCCTCCGGCTGGGGGAGCGGCCCGAGCGGGAGCTGGCCCTGGCCCTGCTGGGCTTCGAGGGGGCGGTGCGGGCCACGGCGGCGACGGCCCAGCCCCACCGCCTGTGCGGCTACCTGTTCGACCTGGCCCAGGCCTTCACCACCTTCTACGAGGCGTGCCCGGTCCTGCGGGCCGCCGACGAGGGCCAGCGGGCCAGCCGCCTGGTGCTCTGCGACCTCACGGCCCGCACCCTGGCCACCGGCCTCGGGCTCCTGGGCATCGAGGCCCCGCCCCGCATGTAGCGCCCTCGGCGGCCGTCCCCGCGGCGGCCGGTCAGTGGGCCGGGACGCGGGCCGGGAGGCGGCGGGCGGCCCCGGCCCCGGCGCCGGCCACCGCCACCCCGAGGAGGAAGGCCAGGGCCAGCCCCGAGGAGACGTCCCACCCCCGGCCGTCGCCCAGGGCCACGACGGCGCCGGCCAGGCCGGTGCCGATCGACACGCCCAGCACGTCGCAGAGGTGCAGGGCGGCCGAGGCCTCGCCCTCCCGGCCCGGGGCGGCGGCGCCCAGGGCGGTGACCGAGAGGGGGGCGTAGCCCAGGCCCATGCCCAGGCCGGCCACCCCCCAGGCGCCGACCGCGGCCCACGCCGGCAGGGCCAGCACCACCACCACCATGGCCAGGCCCGAGGCGGCGAGCAGCAGGAAGGCGATGCGGTCCAGGCGCCGGGGGCCGGTGCGCCCGATGACCCGCTCCTGGATCCAGGCCCCCGCGCTCCACAGCACCGAGGTGACGGTGAGCGCGGCCCCGGCCAGGAACGTCGAGCCCCCCCGGCCCGTGGTCACGGCCAGCGAGATGAAGGCGTCGGCCCCGAAGAAGGACCAGGTCAGGATGCCGCGCACGGCCACGGTGGCGGGCAGGCCGGGGGCCAGGCGGGCCGTGCCGGGGGGCACGAGGCGGAGGAAGGCCAACGCCGCGATCGGCGCCCCGGCGGCCACCAGGGCCACGGCCAGGAGGGCGGTCGAGGCCTGGCCGGCGGCCAGCACGGCCCCCACCCCCAGGACCAGGAGGGCGACGTGGCCCAGGCGGGCCCCGTCACCGGCCCGGGCCCGGGGGGCGGCCCGGCCCAGGCCCAGGAGGGAGGGCACGGTGATGGCCGCGGCCAGGGCCACCAGGGGCAGCAGGCCGAGGAACACCGCCCGCCACGACGCCGCGTGCTCGATCACCACGGCCAACGACGGGCCCACCACGCCGGGCACCACCCAGGCCGTGGACATGATGGCGAAGATCCGGGGCCGGGCGGCCGGGGGGTAGCCCCGGGCCACGCTGGCGTAGGCCGAGGCGGGGATGGTGCCGGCGCCCACGCCCTGGACCACCCGGGCCGCCACCAGCACGGCCATGGAGTCGGCCAGGCCCCCGGCCACCAGCCCGGCGGCGAAGAGGGCCAGCCCGAGGGCGAAGGGCAGGGCCGGGCCCCGCCGGTCGGTGAGCACGCCGGTCACCACGATGCCGACCAGGCTCCCGAGGAAGAAGCCGCTGAAGACCCAGCCGTAGAGGGCCAGGTCCCCCAGGTCGTCCTCGACCACGGGCATGACGGTGGCGATGGCCAGCGACTCGAAGGCGGCCAGGGTGATGGTCAGGACCAGGCCCGCGGTCAGCAGCCGGCGCCCGGGGGCCCACACCCCGCCGGTGGCGGCCGGGACGCCCGGGGGGGCCGCCGGGGCCGGGACGGTCACCGGCCGGTCCCCGGCCCCGAGGAGGCGGCGATGTGGTCGTCGATCCAGGAGGCCACCCGGTCGGGGTGGCGGCGGATGGCCCAGTGCCCGCCCTCGACCCGGCGGAGGCGCGCCCCGGGGGACAGGGTCCCGATCCCCTCGAACAGGGACGGGGTCAGGAAGGCGTCGTCCTCCAGGACCAGCACCTGCACCGGGACCCGGGCCGGGGCCCCGGGGGTCCGGGGGGCGCCGGGGCCCAGGTTGGCCCGGTACAGGCCCACCCCGGCCACGGCGTCGTCGACCAGCCCCGGGCCGGGCCAGTCGGCGTCGGTGGCCACGCCCTCGCGCTGGCGCTGGAGCCGGGGCCACGCTCGGCCCAGGCCGAGCCGCCACGCCGCCGGGCCCAAGCCGGGGACCAGCAGGGCCCCCACGTACGACGAGCGGGCGGCCTGCCGGGCCAGGGCCCGCAGGTCGGCGGGGTGGGGGCGCAGCCGGGCCCGGGCCCAGGCCCCGGCCAGCTCGAGGGGCGGACCGGAGAGGGAGGTGAAGGAGGCGATCCGGGTGGCGGCCTGCGGGTCGGCCACCGCGGCCCAGGACTGGACCGAGCCCCAGTCGTGGCCCACCAGGTGGGCCGGGCGTCCGGGGGAGGTGGCCTCCAGCACCGCCACCAGGTCCGCCACCAGCCGGGGCAGCCGGTAGGCCCGCACCGGCCGGGGGTGGTCGGAGCGGCCCGCGCCCCGCACGTCGGGGGCGACCACGTGCCGGGCCGGGTCGCCGGCTCGCAGGGCGGCCACCACCGGGTGCCACACCGTCGAGGAGTCCGGGTAGCCGTGGACCAGCACGGTGGTGGGCCCGGGTCCGGGCGTGCCCCACTCGGCCACCGACAGGTCGACGCCGTCGCCCCGCACCCGGCGGCGGGCGGGCGGGCCCGGGTCGCTCCGCCGGTGGCCGGGGCCGTGGTCAGGGCCGGAGGCGGGGCCGGGGTCGTCGGGGGCGGGGCGCGGGGGACCGGGCACGGCGGCAGGGTACCCACGGGTCGGGCCGACCGGCCCGGGTGCCTCCCCGGCGGCCGGGCCGCCGGTGGCCGGGTCAGGGCCGGACGATGTCCATCGACCAGGCCGGCATGGTGCGGGTGGCGGGGTCGTAGGAGCGCAGCCACACCGGCAGCCAGACCGGGTCGGCCATGCGGGACGGGTGGTGGCCGGCCAGGAGGGTGGCGGCCAGGGTGGGCAGGAGCTCGAAGAGGAAGCCGAAGGACCAGCACAGCAGGCGCCAGTGGGCCACTGGCCGCCAGAGGCGACCCGAGCGAGCCAGGCCGACCAGCGTGCCCAGCACCGTGAACCAGGCCATCGCCACCACGGCCACCCCGGTGCCCAGGGCCAGGGACCGGCGGGTCCCGCCGGCGGCCCGGTGGACGTCGAAGGCCACCTCCTTGTGCTCCACCTCCTCGGCCAGGTGCCAGAGGAAGAGCGTGGCCGGGACCACGTCGGCCCCCCGCAGCAGGTCGTGGGCCCGCCGGTCGACCCACCGGGCGGCCACGAAGGCCAGGGCCTCGAAGCCCGCGGCGTAGCCGAGGGCGAACCGGCGCCCGCGGCGGCGGGCCAGGGCGACGAAGGAGCGCCCGATCCAGCGCTCGATCCGGGCCAGGGCCGGCCGGCGGGCCACCAGCACCCGGTTGAGGCGCTGGTGGGCGCCGTGGTGGGCCGTCTCCTGGCCGATCCAGGCCTCGGCCTCGGCCCGCAGGTCGTCGGGGAGGTCGGGCAGGGCGTCCCGGACGGCGCCGGCCACGTAGGGCTCGGCGTGGGGCATGAGCAGCGACACGGCGTTGGCCACGCAGGCCAGCTCGGGCCGCTGCGGCGTCCAGTCCGGGTCCAGGTCGGCCGGCCACTCGAAGCGGAGGCGTCGCACCGTGGGCCCGGCCGGGGCCACCGGCGCCGCCGGGTCCGGGGCCGGCTCGGGGGCCGGGGGAGCGGGGGCGACGACCATCCCCGTCCTCATCGGCCCGGGGGCGGGCGAGGTGAGGCCGGCCGGGGGTCCCCGCCCTGGCGCCGGCCCCCGGGGGGCAGGGGTACAGTCGGCTCCCGCGTGGCGGTCGACGACGGAGGATGGGGCGATCCCGATGGCTGACCAACCCACCCCGGGGCCGGACGCCGGCCCGCCGCCCCCGCCGGCCATCGGGGGCGTGCCCCTGCCGCCGGGCTACGTGCTGGTCGAGCGCCTGGGCTCGGGCGGCTTCGCCACCGTGTGGCTGGCCGAGCAGGGCCGGCTCGGCCGCCGGGTGGCGGTGAAGCTGCTGGGCGAGACCCTCGACGACGCCGAGCGGGAGCGGCGGTTCCTGGCCGAGTGCCGGGCCATCGGGCGCCTCTCCGGCCACCCCGCGGTGGTCACCGTGCACGACGCCGGCACCACCGACGCCGGCCACCCCTACCTGGTGATGGAGCACCTGCCCGGGGGCTCGCTCCACGACCGGGTGGCCCGCCACGGGCCGATGCCGTGGGCCGAGGTGCTCGACGTGGGCGTCCACGTGGCCGACGCCCTGGCCGCGGCCCACGACGCCGGCATCCTCCACCGCGACGTCAAGCCCGCCAACGTGCTCCTGGACGAGAACGGGGCCCCCAAGCTGGGCGACTTCGGCATCGCCCGGCTCTCGGAGGGCACCAACACCGCCACCGGCACCCTGGTGGGCACCATCCCCTTCACGCCTCCCGAGGTGCTCTCCGGCCACCGGCCCGGGCCCACCGCGGACGTGTGGTCCCTGGGGGCCACCCTCCACGCCCTCCTGACCGGGTCGAGCCCCTTCGGCGGCGACCGGGACGAGCCGCCGGCCGCCACCATCGCCCGGGTGCTGCGCTCCGAGCCGCCCCCGCTGCCGCCGGCGGTGCCGGCGCCGCTGCGGGACCTGGTCCGGACGACGCTGGGGGCCGAGCCGGGGAGCCGGCCCCAGAGCGCGGCCGAGGTGGCGGGACAGCTCCAGCGGATCCAGGCCGACCGGGGCCTGCCCGTCACCCCGGCCCGGTCGACCCGCACCGCGCCGCCGACCCCCCCGCCCTCGCCGGCCCTCGACGCCACCGTGCTGGGGATGGCCCCGGTGGTCACCGGCCCACCCCCTCCCACGCCCGTCCCGGCGCCGCCCACGCCCGTCCCGCCCACGCAGGTCCCGGCGCCGCCCACGGTGGTCGGTGCGGGATCGGCGGCCGCCGGCCCGCCGAGCGGCGGCGCCGCGGATGCCGGCGCCACCGCCGTGCTGCGCCCCCACGACCCGGCCGGCTCCCCGCCCGGGGGCGCCACCCCGCCGCCCGGCGCCGGCCGGGCCCCCGGTCGCCGGCGGGGCCCCCTGGTGGCCGCGGTGGTGGTCGTGCTCCTCCTGGTGGCCGCCGGGGTGGGGGCGGCCCTGGTCCTGGGGGGCGGGGACGACGACCCCGAGGCGGCCACCACCACCGCTGATGAGGCGGGCGGGACCACTGCGCCCGACGACGAGGGCGGCCCGCAGGGGGCCGAGTTCCTGAAGGAGATCGACACCCCGCTGGGCGCCCCCCTGGCCGTGCCCACCGGGACCTCGGCCGCCCCGACCGGCGGCTGGCAGCTCGACGGCGCCTGCGTGGAGGAGGGCGTGTGCTCGATCGTGGGCGTCGACGGCGACCTGGTCGCCCTGCGCGGCGACCCCGCCGGCAACCTCACCCTCAGCCGCCACGCCGCGGCCGACGGGGCCCAGGCGTACTCCGTCGACCTGGGCGTGGGGGCCGACGCCGGGCTGGGTCGGGCCGCCGACGCCCTGGTGGTGGCCACCTCCGACGGGGGGCGCCGCACCTACCGGGCCATCGAGCCCGGCGACGGCTCGGAGCGGTGGAGCGTCCAGGTCGACGACAGCGACGGCCCGTACCTGCCCAACCCCCAGATCTCGACCGACCACGTCGTGCTCGTCCTCGGGAACGTGCACGAGTACGTCACCGTCGCCGTGGGCGACGGCACCGAGCGGCGCGACACCGGCACCGTCCTGGCCACCGACGAGGACACGGTCTACGTCGCCCTCGACGGGGTCCTGGTGGCCCGGGCCCTGGCCACCGGGGAGGAGCGGTGGCGCGCCCCCGAGGTGGTCCCGGCCGCCCCGGCCGACGAGTTCCCGTCGTCGCGCTACGGCGTGGTCTTCGGCCAGGTCCTGGTGGTGGCCACCGCCGGGGAGGTGGTGGGCCTGAACCGGGCCGACGGGTCGATCCGCTGGCGCCAGCCCCTCTCCGACGGCGGGGTCACGGTGGGCCGCCCCCTGGCCGTCTCCACCGCCGCCGGCCGGGTCATCGTCTCGGCCGAGTCCGGTGACCTGGGCCTGGAGTCCCCGACCGGCACCGTCACCTGGCGGGAGGCCCGGGACCGCCTGGTGCTGGACCCGTCGCTGGATCGCGACCTCCTCCGCTCGGCCCAGGGCAACGGCATCTGGTTCGGGGAGGGCAGCCGCCTGATCGCCGGGTGGACCGGCGTGCGGCTCCGGGTCATCGACACCACCACCGGCGAGGTGGTGGCCGACGAGGCCCTGCCCCCCACCGCCGACCGCTCCTCGGTGGCCATCTTCCAGACCGGCCTGGCCCTGCTCAGCGGCTCGCAGGTCACCGTCCACTCCAACCACGACGGCTCGGTCCTGTGGCAGGTGGAAGCCGGTGACGCCACCTCCGTGGTGGCCATCGACGGCGGCATCGCCCTCGTCGGCCCCTCCGGCATCCGAGCCCTGACCAGGGGGTAGAGCTCCGCCACACCGAAGGTGCTTGAAGTGCCCAACGGATTCGGTGTACACCCTTTTCGTTGGCTATCCGGAGGATCGCATGTCGCAGTGGAAGGACGAAGCGCCGCCGTCGGCGCTCCGCCCTCAGCGGGGCGGATCACCCACCGCCGCCTCGGTCCTCTACCGCGACGCCATCGTCGATCGGTTGTGGGAGGCGCTGTGCGCCGGGGAGAGCATCGTGCTCAGCGCTGAGAAGCGGGTCGGCAAGACGGCGGTCATGCGGGTCCTCGAAGCTCGGGCCACCGACGAGGTGGTGGTCATCTACCGCGACGTCGAGGGGGTCGGAAGCCCCCGGCGCCTGGCCGAGCTGCTGGCGCAGGACGTGCTGCCGCGCCTCGGTGGCCTCGACAAGGCCCGACACCGCCTCAGGGACCTCGTCGAGAAGGTGGGGGGCACGAGCGTTGGCCCTGTCACCCTCCCGGACATGGAGGGTCCCGGTTGGCGGAGCTCCCTCGACGATCTCTTCGGCTCGTTGGACGACCACCTGGAGTCCCAGGAGCAGGTCGTGGTCGTGATCTGGGACGAGGCGCCCTGGATGGTGGACAAGGTTCGCCGCGACTGCGGCTGGGAGGTGGCGGTCGACCTGCTCGACGAGCTGCGGGCGGCGCGGGACCGCTATCGCCGCATCCGCTTCGTCTTCACCGGCTCGATCGGGTTCCATCACGTCCTCCGATCGCTGCGCGACGGCCGCAGCCATCGGGCGACGCTCAACACCATGCGCGACGAGGAGCTGCCGCCTCTCGCCCCTGCCGATGCCGGGCGCCTGGCCTGGGCCCTGCTCCGCTGGACCGCCGAGCATGGTCTGACCACCCCGGTCATCGCTCTGCCGGACCTCGCTGAGCGGGTGGGGGAGGTCTGCGAGGGGATCCCGTGGTTCATCCACGCCGCGGTGGATGACCTGGCCAGGCTGGGCGAGCCGATCGACCTGGCCGCCGTGGACCAGGTGGCGGCCGATGCTCGCTTCGCCCCCAACGACGGGTGGGAGCTGGCGCACTACGAGGACCGCCTGCCTGAGTACTACGGGGAAGATGCCCTCACGGCGGGCTTGGCTCTGGACGCCGTCGCGGTCCGGGGCACGGCCTCCACCGCGGAGGTGGCCGCCGACCTCCAGCACCACGGCTCGGAACACGACGAGGCCTCGGCCCGCAAGCTGCTCGAGCTGCTCCAGGCCGACCACTACCTCCGGCGGGGCCCGGACGGCTGGACCTTCACCTATCGGCTCATCCGAGAGGCGTGGCTCGACCGGCGCGACCTCCGGCAGCCGGAGGGGATGGGCCACCCATGAGCGCCCTCCAGCTGCTCTCCTCGTTCACCCCCAGCACCATGGAGCCCGAGGTGCTGGAGGCCATCTTCGTGAAGCGCGAGCCCCTGGCCCAGCGCCTGGAGGGCGCGGTGCGCGCCGCGGCCACCACGGGCGACATCGAGCACCACTTGGTGGCCGGCCCCCGCGGCATGGGCAAGTCGCACCTGCTGTCCATCGTGGTCAACCGCATCCGCGCCGACGCCGCCCTGGCCGATGACATCGCCGTCGCCTGGCTGCGCGAAGACGAGTGGGGGATCACGAGCATCGGGGACCTCTACGAGGAGATCATCGGGCAACTGGCCCGCGACCCCCTCACCCCGCCGGAAGTGGCGGGCGCGGCTGGCGACGCTCTCGAGGCGTTGGCCGATGTCCGGGCCGAGGACCTTGCCGACCGGGCCGAGGAGCTCTTGCCCGCCGTGCACGGCGACCGGGTGGTGGTGGTCGTGGTCGAGAACCTCGACGCCATCTTCGAGAGCGTGGGGACCGACGACCAGCATCGGCTGCGCGCCTACCTCCAGAACGGGCGCCGCACCGTGCTGTTGGCCTCCACCCCGTCGATCTCCCCATCCATCGCCACGCGGAAGGGCCTGTTCTTCGGGTTCTTCGCCATCGACCACCTGGACGAGCTGGATGTCATAGAGGCCCGCGACCTGCTGGGGCGCATCGCCACCCTGCGCGGCGGTGAGGACGGGGAGCGTCTGGTCGCCTATCTGGGCACCGACGAGGCCGTGCGTCGCCTGCGGGTGGTGGCCCACCTGGCCGGAGGACACCCACGGCTCTGGGTGCTCATGTCGGAGTGCATCACCACCGAGCGGTTGGAGGAGCTGGTCAGCCTGCTGCTGGCCGTCCTCGACGACCTGACCCCCTACTACCAGGCCCAGATGGCGGCGCTCTCGGGCCAGCAGCGCAAGATCGTGACCGTCCTGGCCCGCGCCGAGGGGGCCCTGGCGGTCAAGGACATCGCCAGGCGGGCCCGCGTCAAGGAAAACGTGGCGGCCAAGCAGCTCGGCGACCTCACCAAGCTCGGCTACGTCCGCCAGCCGGTGCTGCCCCCCGGTGTGGAGGTGAAGGACAAGCGCACCCGGGCCTACGAGCTGCGGGAGCCCCTCCTGCGTCACTGCCTGGAGGTCAAGGAGTCCCGCGGCCGCCCCCTCCGCCTCGTCGTGGAGTTCCTCCGAACCTGGTACGACCGCGACCGACTGGAGGAGTGGTCGCTCAGCCTCGAACCCCTGGCCGCATCGTACGCCCGGGCTGCGCTCGAGGCCTCCGAGCACGAGAGAGCACATGGGTCGAGGGCCGTGGACAGTGCTCTGGCGGAGGCCGCAGATGCCATCAGCGCGGGTCGGCCCAAGGAGGCCTTGACCGCTCTGGCGACGATCGAGGCTGTTGATCAGCCTCTTGTCCGGCTGGGACAGGCCACTGCCCTGGCCCTCTTGGGCGACAGCCTCACCGCTTTGAACGTCTGTGACGAGGCGCTGGTCCTCGACCCCAACTTCATGCCCGCACATGGGTTGCGAGCGCAGCTGCTGCTGCGCCTTGGACGGCCTGATGAGGGATTGGCCGCATTCGACGAGGTGGTTGCAAGGGCTCCCGGGCTCGCCAACGGGCACTGGGGCCGGGGACAGGCGCTGTACCTGCTGGCGAGGTACCAGGAAGCCTTGGCTGCCTTCGACGCCGCGCAGCGTGCCGATCCGCGCCTCCCTCCCACCGACATCTGGCGGGCCATGACCTTGGAGAAGGTGGGCCGTAGCGAGGATGCGGCCCTGGCGTACGAGGAGGAGCTGGTCTCCGGGCGGGCGGACGCCGACGCCGCGGCGTGGTGCCTGGTGGTGCTCGCAGCCAAGGAGGGGGTGCGTCCGCTTCAGGAAGACGTCCTCGACCAAGCCCTGATGACGAGACGCTCCCTGGACTTCGTGAGGGGGGGCTTGGCGCGCCTCCTCGACGCCGTCTTCGAGAATCGTGAAGAAGCCGAATGGGGTCGTTGGGTCCGGAGCATCGAGCGAGCTGTCACTGCGTCTGGGCACAGGCCTGAGCTGACCCAGGCCTTCGCTGACCACGTGGTGGCCCAACACGGAGCGAGATCGTCTCCTCGCGCCATGCGGGTTGGCTGGCGGTCCCTGTGGCCAGCCCTCCTGCACGAGGCAGACCCCCACGATCCGCTCATCGCCCTGGCACGAGCCGTGGTGGTCTACGAGGAGACCGGTGATGGGGCCGCGCTCCTGGGGCTGCCGGAGGAGGTCCGCGCTGTGGCCGGCGACCTCCTCGATACCGGGGGATCAGACGACCCAGACCGCTGATCAGGGGAGGCGGGAGGCGGCGGCTTCGTCGACCAGCCAGAGGACGCGCTCGGCGGCGATGCGGGCGGCGGGGACGTCGTCGCCCCGGGCCACCGCGGCCAGGGCCTCGGCCTTGGCCTCGCCCTCCACGGTGACGACCACCAGGCGGGCCCGGGCGATGCCGGCCGGCGTCAGGGTCATGCGGGGGTAGGGGTTGCGGCCCGACGGGTCCTCGGTGAGGGCCACCAGGCGCCCGGGGTCGGCGTCGAGGGCCTCGGCCCCGGCGAAGAGCGAGGCGGTGTGGCCGTCGGGCCCCACGCCCAGGTGGACCAGGTCGAAGCGTCCCAGGTCGCCCACCCGGAGCTGGTAGGCGTCGACCTCGGCGCAGCGCATGAGGTGGGTGGCGTTGGCCGCCCCCACCCGGTCCAGCAGGGCCTCGCGGGCCAGGCGGTAGTTGGAGTCCTGGTGGTCGTGGGGCACGCAGCGCTCGTCGCCCCAGTAGACGTCGACCTTCCACCAGTCGACGCGGGTGCCGCCCTCCTCGGCCAGGCACTCGTAGCAGCGCCGGGCGGTGGACCCCCCGGAGAGGGCCAGGGAGAAGGTGTCGTCGGGGCGGGCCCCGAAGGCCTCGATCACCCGCTCGGCGAAGGCGGCCGGAACGTCGCCCACGACGGTCAGGCCGTCGATGCTCACCGGCCGGTCACGGGGCCCCGCCCCCGCTGCGCAGGGCCGCGGCCTTGGTCGAGAGGGTGGCCAGCAGGTCGTCGTAGCTGGCCTCGAAGGCGGTCACGCCCTCCTTCTCCAGCAGCTCGGTGACGTCGGCCAGGTCCACGCCCACCTCGGCCAGGGCGTCGAGGGCGGCTCGGGCCCCGTCGAGGTCGGCGTCGACGGCCCGGGCCACGGTGCCGTGGTCGGCGAAGGCCTCCAGGGTGGCGTCGGGCAGCGTGTTGACCGTGTCGGGGCCGATCAGGGTGTCCACGTACAGCGTGTCGGGGTAGGAGGGGTCCTTGGTCGAGGTCGAGGCCCACAGGGGGCGCTGGACCTGGGCCCCGGCCGCGGCCAGGGCCTCCCACCGGGGCCCCGAGTAGCGCTCCCGGAACAGCTGGTAGGCCATCTGGGCGTTGGCCACCGCGGCCCGGCCCCGCAGGGCCCGGGCCTCGTCGGTGCCCAGCGCGCCGAGGCGGCGGTCGACCTCGGCGTCGACCCGGCTGACGAAGAACGAGGCCACCGACGACACCCGCCGCACCGCCTCGGGCGGGGCCCCCGAGGCCACCAGCTCCTCCAGGCCGGCCTGGTGGGCCTCGATGACCTGGTCGTAGCGGCTGAGGCTGAACAGGAGGGTGACGTTGACGCTGCGGCCCTCGGCGATCATGCGCTGGATGGCCGGCAGGCCCTCGGACGTGCCCGGGATCTTGACGTAGAGGTTGGGCTCGTCGATGCGCTCGTGCAGGCCCCGGGCCGCGGCGATGGTGCCGTCGGTGTCGCGGGCCAGGCTGGGGGCCACCTCGACCGAGACGTAGCCGTCCCCGCCCTCGCTGGTGTCGTAGGTGGGGCGGAGCACGGCCAGCGCCCCCTCGATGTCGGTGACCACCAGGTCCCAGAAGCAGTCCTCCACGCTCTTGCCGGCGGCCAGGCCGGCCGCGAACTGCTCGTCGTAGTCCTCGGAGCCGGCGATGGCCTTCTGGAAGATCGAGGGGTTGGAGGTGACGCCCCGCACCCCGCGGTCGACCCAGGCGGCCAGGTCGCCGTCCCGGATCCAGCTCCGGCGCAGGTTGTCGAGCCACGGGCTCTGGCCCTGCTGGTCGTAGAGGTCGTGCAGGAGGGTCATGCGGGGCTCCGGGGGCGGGGGGGTGGGGTCAGCCGTCGGCGAGATCGTCGACGAGCTCGCGGCCGCGCTCGGCCACGTTCTCGGGGGTGAAGCCCAGCTCGGCCAGCACCTCGGCCCCGGGGGCGGAGGCGCCGAAGCGGTCGATGCTGACGCTGGCGTCGGCCCAGCGGTCCCACCCCAGCGACACGCCGGCCTCGACGGCCAGGGTGGGGATGCCGGCGGGCAGGACCTCGTCCTGGTACTCGAAGCTCTCGGACGCGAACAGGTCCCACGACGGCATGGACACGACCCGGACGGCCAGGCCCTCGTCGCGCAGCAGGGCCGCCGCCTCCACGCACACCGAGACCTCGCTGCCGGTGCCGACCAGCACCAGGTCGGGCTCATCGGCGCCATCGGGGGACAGGACGTAGGCGCCCCGGGCCACGCCGTCGGGGTCGGTGCCCTCCAGGGTGGGCAGGCCCTGGCGGGACAGGGCCAGGGCGGTGGGGCCGTCCCCGGCCACGGCCACGGCCCAGGCCGCCGCGGTCTCGTTGCCATCGGCGGGGCGGATGAGGCGCAGCCCGGGGATGGCCCGCAGGGCCATGAGGTGCTCGATGGGCTGGTGGGTGGGCCCGTCCTCGCCCAGGCCCACCGAGTCGTGGGTGAAGGAGAAGATGACCTTGGCCTCGCTGAGGGCGGCCAGGCGCACCGCGGGGCGGCAGTAGTCGCTGAACTGCATGAACGTGCCGCCCACCGGGAGGGTGCCGCCGTGGAGGGCCATGCCGTTCATGATCGCGGCCATGCCGTGCTCGCGGATGCCGAAGTAGACCTGGCGGCCGGCCGGGTCGTCGCGGGACTGGACCCCCAGCTCCTTCAGGGTGGTGCCGGTGTTGCCGGTCAGGTCGGCCCCGCCGCCGATGAGGCCGGGGACGACGGAGGTGAGGGCCTGGAAGCAGTCGCCGCTGGCCACCCGGGTGGCGGGGGAGGCCCCCGGGTCGTAGGTGGGCAGGGCGTCCTCCCAGCCGTCGATGCCGCCGCCGGCGAAGGCCGCGGCCCACGCCGCCTTGTCGCCCTCCCAGGCCTCGAAGCGGGCCTGCCAAGCGGCGCGGGCGTCGCCGCCCCGGGTCCCGGCCTGGCGGTACAGCTCGAGCACGTCGTCGGGGACGAAGAACATCTCGTCGGCCGGGAGGCCCATGACCTCCTTGGTGGCGGCCACCTCCTCGGCGTCCAGGGGGTTGCCGTGGGCCTTGTGGCTGTCGGTGAAGCGGGGCGAGGGGTAGCCGACCCGGGTGCGCAGCACCACCAGGCTGGGACGGTCCTCCTCGGCCCGGGCGTCGCGCAGGCCGGCCTCGATGGCGTCGAGGTCCTCGGGCACCTCGCCCAGCTCGACCACGTGCCAGCCGTAGGCCCGGAAGCGGGCCGGGATGTCCTCGCTGAAGGAGATGTCGGTGGGGCCGTCGATGGAGATGTGGTTGTCGTCGTAGACGGCGACCAGGCGACCGAGGCCCAGGTGACCGGCCAGGGAAGCGGCCTCGTGGCTGATGCCCTCCTGGAGGTCGCCGTCGGAGCAGATGGTCCAGGTGTGGTGGTCGACGACCTCGGGGCCGTGGGTGGCCCGCAGCCACCGCTCGGCCAGGGCGAAGCCCACGGCGTTGGCCAGCCCCTGGCCCAGGGGCCCGGTGGTGACCTCGACCCCCACCGTGTGGTGGACCTCGGGGTGCCCGGGCGTGGCCGAGCCCCACTGGCGGAAGGCCTTCATGTCCTCGACGGTGAGCCCGTAGCCGGTGAGGTGGAGCATGGCGTACTGCAGGGCTGAGGCGTGCCCGCAGGACAGGACGAAGCGGTCCCGGTCGACCCAGTGGGGCGAGGTGGCGTCGTAGGTCATCACCCGGGTCCACAGCACGTGGGCCAGGGGGGCGAGGGCCATGGCCGTCCCCTGGTGCCCGCTGTTGGCGGCCAGGGGCATGTCCATGGACAGGGCCCGGATGGCGTTGATGGCGCGCTGCTCGAGGTCGGCGTCGGTCACGCCCCGCACACTACCGACCATCCGCCACCCGTCCCGCCGGCCGCCGGGCCCGGGACCGCTCCCGCTCGCCCGGTCACGCCACCTCGAAGGTCTCCGTGTACCGCTCGTCGCCGGCCGAGCGGCCGCAGGTCGTGCACAGGTCGACGGGGGCCCAGCCGTAGGCCCCCCCGGTCGGGCTGAGCTCGGCGTAGGCCGTGGCCGGCGTGTCGTCGAGGGCGTCCCAGGCCGACCGGGCGTGAGGAGCCACCGCGGCCGACGGCTGGGGCGGGAGCTGGGCGGCGTGGACGTTGGCCTGGGTTCGGCGCAGGGCGGCCGTGGCCGCCGCCGCCTCGTGGTCCGGGGTCCAGGCCGTGCCCCCCGGCCGGACCTGGGTGGTGAGGGGGATCCCGGCCAGGGAGCCGGTGAAGGTGGCCACCGTCGTGGCGCCGTTCAGGAAGGTGACGGTGACCTGGGGCAGATCCAGCTCGGGCGCCCCCGAGGGAGCGACGGGGTGGGCCTCGGGGGGCACCGCGGCCTGGAGGCGGACCGTCCAGTCGGCGTCGGCGTAGAGGGGCCGGGCCGCCGGCGGGAGCAGGAGGGGCTCGACGGTCGAGGCCGGCACGGCCACGGTGGACAGCGTGCCGCCCAGGGCGGTGGTGAGGGCGGTGAAGGCCTGGTTGGCCAGGTTGGGGTGGATCGACACGATCACCTCGCGGGGCCCCGTGGCCCCGATGCGGTCGGCCAGCAGGGTGGCCAGGCTGGAGGTGGTGCCCGAGTCCTCGGCCGCGCCCACCCCGTGGGGGCCGCCCAGGCCCGGCACCACCAGCCCGGCGCTGGCGTCGGCATCGGCGGTGACCATCAGGCCGTGGGTGTCGGTCACCGGTTGGCCCATGTCCAGGTCGAAGGCCGACAGCGACTGGAGCACCGGGTCGACGTGGGCGGCCCACAGGTCCTCGACCAGGTCCTGGGTGGCCGCCCCGACCAGCTGCTCGATCTGGGCCACCGGGCTGGTGGGCAGGGTGGGGTCGAAGAACTGGTCCAGCCAGGTGTCGAAGGCCGGCTGCTGGAGCAGGGAGAAGCAGGGGAGGGCGGGGACCGACACGGTGGGGGGGAGCCACCACGCCAGGGTCGGCAACGTGGTGAAGGGCGCCGCCGCCGGCGGGCCGCTGCCCGCCGGCAGGGTGTCGACCGCGGCCTCGGCCACGGTGATGCCGTCGCCATCGACCTCGATGGTGCAGCCGGCGCCGATGTAGGTGTAGGCCAGCCGCGGGCCGTCGACGACGGCCGCCACTGAGATCGACCCGTGGGGCGCGTAGGACGACGGCGGCCGGACGTCGAGGCCCAGCTCCAGCCCCAGGTCCACGGTGAGCTGGTCGTAGCCCGGGAGGCCGGGGTTGGGGGCGGCGGCGGCCAGGACGATGGCCTCCACCAGGGGGGTGAGGTCGGCCTCGACCTGCTCGAGCACGGGGCCCAGGAGGGCGGTCTCGTCGACCCGGATGCCCACCGCGTCGGGGGTGGCCAGTGGGGCGGGGGCGGCGCCGGCGGGCCCGGTCGGGACGACCAGGGTGGCCCCGGCCACGCCCAGGAGGGCCGCGGCCAGGCCGACCGCCCGGCCGGCGAGGGCCCGGCGTCGGCGGCGACGGGGGTCGGGGTGGGGGTGGGGGGACATGGCGGGCCTCCGGTCAGCCGACGAGGAAGGACTCGGTGACCCGCTGGTCGCCGGTGGTCCGGCCGCAGGTGGTGCAGCGGTTCACGGGGATGGTCCACCCGACCACCATCTCCGGGCTGAACTGGTAGGGGAGGAGCTGGGCCATGTCCGCCACGGCGAGGCGGACGTAGGGCGCGATGTCCGACGAGGCGGGGGCCGGCCAGGTGACGTTGAACGGGAAGGGGAACACCGTCCGGGCGAAGCTCACCGGGGCCGCGGCGTTGTCGTAGTTGCCGGCCCAGTAGCCGATCATCTGGGACGTGCCGGCCACTGGAGGGCCATCCCGCCGGTGGCGTCGACCTCGGCGGTGACGAGCAGGCCGTGGTCGTCGGTGTCCAGGCGGTCGACGGTGACGGCGGTGGCCAGCGAGTCCAGGATGACCTGCACCTGCTCGGCCCACATGGTGGCCAGCAGCGTGTCGATCGCGCCCTCCAGCTCGTCCTCCACCAGGGAGGCGGTGCTGGCCGGGTCGCCCAGGTCGGTGAGGTCGGTCCACCAGGTGGACAGGTCGGGGGCGTCCACGGCCAGCAGGCAGGGCAGGGCCGAGGCCGACACGCTGGGCCACGCCGGCCACGACGAGGTCCCGTCGGGGACGTCGAAGGCGGTGGCCGGCAGGCCGGCCCGGTCGACCGGGGCGGTGACCGCGCTGGTCACCGTGGTCGCTGCCACCTCCACGGTGCAGGCGTGGGCGGGGATGGTGTAGGTGACCTCCAGTCCGGTGAGCTCGGCCTCGAAGGCGAAGGAGCCGTCGGGGTCGGTCCCGGGGGCCACCACGTCCAGGCCGAGGGCCAGGTCCACGTCCACCACCACCTGGCTGGCCCCGGTGATCCCGGGGTTGGGGTCGGCCCCGGCCTCCAGCAGTGCCTGGACGTCGGCGGCCAGGGTGGCCTCGGTGGCCTCCAGGACCGGGCCCACGATGGCCGTCTCGTCGATGCGGATGCCGATGCCCTCCGGGGTGACCAGGGGGGCGGTGGTGGCGGCGGCCGGGCCGGCGGTGACGGCCTGGACGCCCACCGCCGCCAGGACCAGGGCCGTGGCGGCCAGGGCGGACCGGCCCCGCCGGGGCCGGGGGGCGGGCCGGCGGCGGGGGGTGCGGGGACGGGTCACGGTGAGCCTCTCGGGATGCGGTGGTGGGGCGGGGGCGAGCGTCAGGGCGTCAGGGCAGGTGGAACGTCTCGGTGACGCGCTGGTCGCCGCCGTAGCGGCCGCAGGCCGTGCAGTGGGTGGCGCTGTGGCCGCCCAGCCCTCCGACGTCCAGGTCGGCCAGGTCGGGCACCAGCAGGGTGAAGAAGGTGGACAGGGCGCTGCGCATCCACGGCACCAGGTCCGCGTCGGTGGCCGGCGGGACCCGGGCCGCGGTGGCCGCGTCGGCGAAGGTGCGGGTGGCCGACCAGCCGGCGGCCGAGCCGTCGTAGGTGGGTTGCAGGGGGGTGCCGGTGACCGGGGCGGCGATGTCGGTGACGGCGCCGGAGAAGGTGGCCACCCGGGGGTCGCCCGGGTTGCAGCCGCTGTTGCGGACGCCCAGGCTCATCTGCGGGAGCTGCAGCTCGGGCCGGCCCCCGGTGCCGGTGGGCAGGAGCAGCGGCGGCGCCTGGGCGGTGAGCCGGACGGTCCAGTCGCCGGGGTCGTAGCAGGCGCCCAGCGTGGGGTCGACCAGGGTGGCGGCGATGGCGTTGGAGGTGGTCGTGGTGCCGAAGCCGCCGTTCAGGTGGTCGGTCAGGGCGGTCAGGAACTGGTTGGCCACGTTGGGGTGGAGCGACACGATGACGTCGCTGTCTGTGCCCGACACCGCCCGCTGGGCCAGTAGCGAGTTGACGTTGGTGCTGACCCCGGCGTCCACGGTGGAGCCCACCGGGTACGGCCCGCTGGCCCCGATGGCGACCCCGGCGGTGGCGTCCACGTCGCCGGTGGCGATCAGGCCGTGGTCCTCGAAGCGGAGCTGGCCCAGGTCGAGGTCGAAGCCGCCCAGGGTGTCGAGCGAGTCGAGCACGGGGGCGATGGTGTCGACCCACATGTCGTCGGCCAGGCCAGCCAGCAGCCCCTCCATGTCGTCCTCGATGAGGGAGGCGGGGCTGGCGGGGTCGTTCAGGTCGGTGAAGGCGTCCCAGTCGAAGTAGTTGGCGATGTGCGCGTTGCAGATCCAGCTGCTCACGCTCTCGTTCGGCCAGTTGGTCGACCACGACGACGAGCTGGGGGCCAGGGGGAGGGGCGCGGCCGGGGTGCCCGGATCGGCCTCGACCGTCGTCTCCACGGTGGCGGTGGCCGGATCGGCGGTGACCCAGATCCAGCACTCCGGCTGCCACCACTGGCCGTAGACGTAGTACTCGACGACCAGGTCGGTGATCTCGGTGGTGAGGGTCATGCCCCCGTCGGGCAGGGCCACGCTGGGGGGCACCATGTCGAAGGTGATGTCGCTCTCGTAGTCCACCCGGACGCCGTCCGGTGGCGTGCTCAGGAAGAACGAGGCGGCGGCCGCGGCGCCGTCCTGGAGGCGGTCGGCGACGGCGGTGTCGGCCGCGGCCACCAGGTCGTCCAGGACCTGCCCGGTCACCGCCGTCTCGTCGATGCGCAGGCCGATGCCGTCCGCGGTCACCAACGGCGCGGTGGTGGCCCCGGCCGGTGCTCCGGGACCGGCGACGGTGAGGCCGACGGCCGCCACCAGGCCGACGACGACAGCGACGGCCCGGCGGCTGCGCCGGTGGGTGTGGGTGGGATGGCGGGGGGCGGTGCGACGGGGCACGGGTGACCTCGGTTCTCGGGTGCGGCCGGCGGTGCGGGCGCGACGGAGCCGAGATCGATCCCTCCCTCGCCGGGCCGGGAGCCCGCCGGGCGGCAGTGAACACCACGGCGCGTTGCCGCGGGTGCGCGACCCGCGCTCGACGCGCGTCGAACCTCCGGGCTGTCCCGGACCGGGACCTGACGGACCGTCAGATCCGGCCCTAGAGTCGCCCCGGACCCCCGACCAGGAGCGCGCCATGGCTGACATCCCCGTCCACGACCGGCTCTTCATCGGGGGCGACTGGGTGGCGCCGGCCGGCACCGGGACCATCGAGGTGACCAACCCGTCCACCGAGGAGCCGGCCGGTCGGGTGCCCGAGGGCACCGCGGCCGACGTCGACGCGGCGGTGGCCGCGGCCCGCCGGGCCTTCGACGAGGGCCCCTGGCCCCGCATGGCCCCGGAGGAGCGGGCCGCGGTCCTGGCCGCCGTGTCCGGGGCCATCACCGCCGACATGCAGGACCTGGCCGAGCTCATCGCCAGCGAGAACGGCTCGCCGGTGTCGTGGGCCCTCATGGGGCAGGTCTTCGCCGCCACCATGGTGGCCGACGAGTACGTGGGGCTGGCCGGCTCCTACCCCTTCACCGAGGTGCGGGCCGGGATGATGGGCCCCTCCGAGGTCCGCCGGGTGCCGGTGGGCGTGGCGGCCGGGATCATCCCCTGGAACGTGCCGCTGTTCATCGTCATGTTGAAGATGGCCCCGGCCATGGTCGCCGGCTGCACCATGGTCATCAAGCCCGCCCCCGAGGCCCCGCTCGACGCCTTCGTGCTGGCCGCCATGCTCGGGGAGGCCGGCCTCCCCGAGGGGGTGGTGAACATCGTCCCCGCCGGCCGGGAGGTGGGGGAGCACCTGGTGACCCACCCCGGCGTGGACAAGGTGGCCTTCACCGGCTCCACCGCCGCCGGCCGCCGCATCGGCGCCCTGTGCGGCGAGCGCCTGCGCCGGGTCACCCTGGAGCTGGGGGGCAAGTCGGCCGCCATCGTCCTGCCCGACGCCGAGGTGGCCGCCGCGGTGGCCGGTATCGTCCCCAACGGGATCATGAACAACGGCCAGGCCTGCGTGGCCCAGACCCGCATCCTGGCCCCCCGCGACCGCTACGGCGAGGTGGTCGACGCCCTCAGCGAGGCCGTCGGGGCCCTGCGGGTGGGCGACGCCCTGGACCCGGCCACCGAGGTCGGGCCGCTGGTGGCCGAGCGCCAGCGGGAACGGGTCGAGGGCTACATCGCCGCCGGCCGGGACGAGGGCGCCCGCGTCACCGTGGGCGGGGGCCGCCCCGCCGGGCGGGACCGGGGCTGGTTCGTGGAACCCACCGTGTTCGCCGATGCCACCAACGACATGCGCATCGCCCGGGAGGAGATCTTCGGCCCGGTGCTGACCGTCATCGGTTACGACGGGGTGGACGACGCCGTGGCCATCGCCAACGACTCCGACTACGGGCTGTCGGGCTCGGTGTGGGGCGCCGACCACGACGCCGCGGCCGAGGTGGCCCGGCGGGTCCGCACCGGCACCACCAACGTCAACACGTTCATGATGGACATGGGCTCACCCTTCGGCGGGTTCAAGGCCTCGGGCCTGGGCCGCGAGCTGGGTCCCGAGGGCCTGGAGGCCTACCTGGAGCACCAGACCATCGCCCACGCCGCCCGCGGCTGAGCGGGGCCCCGCCCCGGCCGGCCTGTGGCGCTTGTCCCATTCCCCCACACCGCCGCTCCATGGGCGACACTTCAGCCATGGCCCTCCCCAGCCCCCGCGACCCCAAGGTCCTCCGAGCCGATCTGGCCGCCTGGATCGGTGCCCGCGTCGGCAGCCGGGCCCGTGTCTCCCCGCCCACCGGCCCCCCGGCCACCGGGTTCAGCAACGAGACCATCATCATCACGGCCCGGTGGGACGACGGCGACGGGGTCTCCGACCACGACCTGGTGGTCCGGGTGCAGCCCACGGCGCACACCGTGTTCCCCCACGACCGCTTCGAGGCCCAGCACCGGGTCATGTCCGTCCTCAACGGCCAGCCCGGACTGCGGGTGCCCCGCCTCCGCTGGTACGAGGAGGACCCCGGCGTGCTGGGGGCCCCGTTCATCGTCATGGACCGGGTGGAGGGCGAGGCGCCGGCCGACAACCCGCCCTACAGCATGGAGGGCTGGCTCAAGGACGGCTCCACCGCCCTCCAGCGCGCCGTGTGGGACCGGGGCCTGGAGGCCATGGCCGCCGTGCACCGGGTGGACCACCTGGCCCTGGGCCTGGGCGACCTCGACCCGTGCCCCGACGGCGGCAGCCGCCTGCGCCACCGCCTCGACGAGTGGGCCGACATGTTGAGCTGGGCCTCGCCCCACGTGCGCCAGGACGTGCCCGAGCTGGGCCTGGTCTGGCTGCGGGAGAACTGCCCGCCGGACGTGCACGACCCCACCCTGTGCTGGGGCGACAGCCGCATCGGCAACCAGCTCTTCGCCGGGCGCGACTCCCCCGACTCGGTGCACGTCTCGGCCGTGCTCGACTGGGAGATGGTCCACGTGGGCGACCCGGTCCAGGACCTGGGGTGGTTCACGTGGCTGGACCACACCCTCTCGGCCGGCCTGGACATGCCCCGGCTGCCCGGCCTGCCCTCGTACGCGGCCACGGCCGAGCGGTGGGAGGAGCTCACCGGCCGCTCCGCCCACGACCACCGCTGGGCCGAGATCCTGGCCGGGGCGGGCTTCGCCATCGTCATGGTCCGGCTCACGGCGCTGCTCAAGGACTCCGAGCTGTTCCCCCAGGAGTCCAACTTCGAGCGCACCAACATGGCCTGCATCGCCCTGGAGCGGGCGCTGGCGGCCATGGACGTCCACGCCGCCGACCTCCGCTGACCGACCCCCGCTGACCGACACCCCACGGCGGGATCGGCTGGTGGCCCGCCGGCCGGCCCGCTCAGGCGCCGGGGGCGCCCCGCTCGGCCCGGGCCCGCTCCACGTCGGCCCGGGCGATCACCGGGGCGTCGCGGCCCGTGCCCCGGGTGCCGTCGCCGATGGGGCCCCGGGCGGTGGAGGTCTCCGAGAGGGTCTCGTGGTACTCCTCCTCCACGTTCACCTCCCAGATGTCGTGCCCGGCGCCGGAGACGATGTTCTCGACCGTGAGCATGGCCGTGAACATCGAGTGGTCCTGGTTGTTGTACCGGAACATGCCGTTGCGGCCCACGGGGTGGACGTTGGGGGCGTGTCGCTCCAGCCAGCGGCGCAGCACCTTCACGTTGTCCTGGTAGTGCTCGTCGTAGGTGGGATAGGCCTTGGGCATCCGCACCACGTAGCCGGTCTCGACCCGTTCGGGGTCGACCAGGTCCAGGGCGGCCAGCTCGCGCTTGCCCTGCTCGACCAGGTCCTCGTCGGACGAGCACCACATGCGGTCGCCCTCGAACACGAAGAACTCCAGGCCCAGCACGTTGCGCCCCTCCTTGACCAGGTAGGGCGACCAGGAGCCGAAGTTCTGGATGCGGCCCACCTCGACCCGGGGGTCGTGGACGTAGATCCAGTTGTCGGTCCAGGGCACGTCGTCCTCGGGCACCACCAGGGCCACGGTCAGGAAGTCGCGGTAGGCCAGGGCCTCGGCCGCGGCCCGCACCTCGTCCGGCACCGGCGGGTCCATGGCCGTGAGCAGGGCCGAGATGGGCATGGAGGAGATGACGTGGTCGGCCGGGTAGGTGGTGGTCCCCCCGTCCGCGGTGGTGGCCGTGACCTCGACGGCCCGCCCCCCCTCGTGGCGGACCCGGGTCACCGCGGTCTCCATGTGGACCTTGGACCCCTGGGCCTCCACCTTCTCCCGGCACACCTCCCACATCATCCCGGGGCCGTACTTGGGGTACTGGAACTCCTCGATGAGGGAGGCGATCTCCTTCTGGTTCCGCTTGGGCAGCAGGGCGTTGACGATGGCCTTGCCCAGCGACAGCTCCTTGACCCGCTGGGCCGCCCAGTCGGCGGGCATGGAGCTGACCGGCACCCCCCACACCTTCTCGGTGTAGGTCTTGAAGAACGTGCGGTACAGCCGCCACCCGAAGCGGGCCACCAGCCAGCCCTCGTAGTTGGTCTGGTCCTTGGGGGGCCGGACGCGGGCCCAGGCGTAGGAGGCCACGCAGCGCACGGCCTCGACCAGGCCCAGGTTCTTGAGGGCGTTGGAGGCCTTGAGCGGGTAGTCGAAGAACTTGCCGTCGTAGAAGATCCGGCTCTTGCGCGGCCGGAGCAGGAAGTCCTCGGCCGGGAGGATCTCGTGCCACAGGTCCTCCACCTCCTGCACCTTGGTGAAGAAGCGGTGGCCGCCGATGTCGAAGCGCCAGCCGTCCCGCTCGGGGCTGCGGCTGATGCCGCCCACCACGTCGTCGGCTTCCAGGATGACCGAGGCGATGCCGTACTTGTGGAACTGGTAGGCCGCGGTCAGGCCCGCGGGCCCGGCCCCGATCACCACCACCTCGACGTCCCGGGGGGCCGAGGCGACCTCCTCGACCGGTCCGGGGGCGGTGCTCTCGTCGCTCATCTGTCGCTGGATCTCCAGGGCGGGGCGGGGGGCGGGTCCTCCCCGGCGCGCCGCGGCCGTCGCCAGGAGCGGGGGGGACCGGGCGGTACAGTGCGGTCCTCATGGCCGGCCCCACCACGGACGTCCCCGAGGCGCGACCGGCCGACCCCGCAGACGCTACTCGTGCCGTTCCGGAGGAGGTGCATCCACGGCCGGCGCCCCCGCGGCGGGCCCACTTCCCCGGCTTCGAGGGGCTGCGGGCCCTGGCCGCCAGCGCCGTTGTCGTCTACCACGCCGTGACCCTGGCCGGCTCGGCCGCCACCGGCCGGCTCTACACCCCGGTGTCGGTGCTGGACATGGGGGTCTCGGTGTTCTTCGTGATCTCCGGGTTCCTCATCTACCGGCCCTTCGTCGCCGCCGGCGCCGAGGGCCGGGAGCCGGCCGGGCCGCTGCGGTTCTGGTGGCGGCGGGTGCTGCGCATCGTGCCCGCCTACTGGCTGGCCCTCAGCGTCCTGTGGGGCCTGGGGTGGGTCGACCTCGGCCCCCAGCCCTGGCGCTTCTACCTGTTCCTCCAGATCTACGACGCCTACACCACCCTGAGCGGCATCGTGCCGGCCTGGAGCCTGAACACGGAGATGAGCTTCTACCTGTTCGTGCCCCTGTGGGCCTTCCTGGTCCGGAAGGTGGCGACGGTCCGGCGGGGGGCGGGCCGGGGCCGGCCCTCGGTGGCCCTGGAGGTGGGCGGCACCGTGGCCCTGGTGGTCGCCGGCTACCTCTCCCGGGCCGTCATGTCCGATGTCGACCGGGTGTGGGCCGTGGGCGGCGAGGGCCAGGTCGTCACCATGCGCGAGGTCTCCTTCTCCTGGTTGCCCAACACCATCGACCTGTTCGCCCTGGGCATGCTGGTGGCCGTCCTGTCGGTGGCCGCGGCCCGGGACGACCGGCTGCGGGCCCGCCTCGACCGCCTGGCCCAGCCGGCCGGGCTGTGGTGGGCGGTGGCGGCCGGGGCCTGGCTGGTCTTCGCCTACGGCCTGGGCGAGCCCTCCCTCAACGGCGGCTACCGGGGCGGCTACTGGCAGGCCCGCCAGGCCTGCTTCGGGGTGGTGGCCGTGGCCCTCCTGGTGCCGGCCGTGTTCGGCGACCAGGACCGGGGCCTGATCCGCCGGGTGCTGCGGATGCGGCCCGTGGCCTGGCTGGGGGCCGTGTCCTACGGGCTCTACCTGTGGCACCAGGACCTGCTGGAGCGCATCCCCGGGTGGCTGGACCGGCCCCCGTCGGAGGTGCCGGTGGCCCTGCTGCTGGCCGGGGCCTTCGCCCTCGGGCTGCTGGCCGCCGCGGTCAGCTGGTACGGCCTGGAGAAGCCCCTGGCCCGGGTCCGCCGCCAGGTGGCGGCCACCTCCCCCTCCTGACCGGGATGCGCGGTGGATCGCCCGGGCTCACGTACCGTGCGCGCGTGCCCTCCTCCACCGAGACCGTGGACGGGCCCGGCGCCGGGCCGGGACCCTGGCCCGACGTGGCCGTGCCGGCCCTGCGCCCCCGGTGGGGCCGGGTCGTGGACGGGGCCGCGGTGGCCGGCGTGGCCCTGGCCGGGGTGGTCCTGCGGGTGGTGCAGCGCTCCCCGCTGTGGCTCGATGAGGCCCTGAGCGCCAACATCGCCGAGCTCCCCCTGGGCGACATCGCCGGGGCCCTGCGCCGCGACGGCCACCCGCCCCTCTACTACGTGCTCCTCCACGGCTGGCAGGAGGTGGTGGGCGACACCGCCACCGCGGCCCGGCTGCTCTCCGGCGCCATCGGCCTGGCCCTGGTCCCGCTGGCCTGGGTGGCGGCCGGGCGCATCGGGGGGCGCCGGGCGGCCTGGGCCGCCGTCCTCCTGGTGGCCCTCAACCCGTTCGTGCTGCGCTACGCCACCGAGGCCCGCATGTACGAGCTGGTCATGGTGCTGGCCCTGGCCGGGTGGCTGGTGGCCGACCGGGCCCTGCACCGGCCCACCGCCGGCCGGCTGGCCGCCCTGACCGCCCTCACCGGGGCGCTGCTGTGGACCCACTACTGGGGGATCTGGCTCACCGCCGCGGCCGGCGTCGGCCTGCTGGCCCGGGCCGGCCTGGCCCAGCGGCGGGGGGAGGCGGGGCGGCGCACCGCTTCCCTGCGGGTGGCCGCGGCCCTGGTCGTCGGGGCCGCCACCTTCCTGCCCTGGCTGCCCAACCTCCTCTACCAGTCGGCCCACACCGGCACGCCGTGGGCCCTGCCCTCGGTCCCCACCGAGACGGTGGCCAGCTCGCTGCTGGACCTGGCCGGCGGCAACGCCGGGGAGTCGGTGCTGCTGGCCATGGCCCTGGTGGTCCTGGTGCTGCTGGGCCTGTTCGGCCGCCCGGCCGCGGGGTCCCGCATCGAGCTGGACCTGCGCACCCGGCCCGAGGCGCGCCGCCTGGCCCTGCTGGTGGCCGGCACCCTGGCCGTGGCCACCGTGGCCTCGTACGCGGCCCAGGCCGCCTACGCCAGCCGCTACTTCGCGGTGGTGGCGCCCCTGGTGCTGGTCCTGGCCGGGGTGGGGGCGGCCCGCATCAGCGGGCCGGTGGCCTTCCGGGTGGTGCTGGCCGGGGTCCTGCTGCTCGGCGCGGTGGCCGGGGTGCGGGCCGCGGTGAGCGACCCCCGCACCCAGGCCGGCGAGATCGCCCGCGCCATCGAGGCCGAGGGCCCGGCCGCGGCCCCGGACGGGCCGCTGGTGCTGGTCTGCCCGGACCAGCTGGGCCCGGCGCTGGGCCGGGAGCTCCCACCCGGCACCGACATCGCCACCTACCCCGAGTTCGCCCGGCCCGAGCTGGTCGACTGGGTGGACTACACCGATCGCGTGGCCGCCGCCGACCCCCTGGCCTTCGCCGAGGAGGCCCTGCGCCGGGCCGGCCCCCGCGACGTGTGGTTGGTGTGGTCGGGCCAGTACCGGACCCACGTCGGCACGTGCGAGGACCTGGCCGTCGGCCTGCAGCGGGGTCGCCCGGCCGGGGTGCCGGTGGTGGTCCCCGACCCCGACGCCTACGAGGCGGCCAACGCCCACCGCTACCCGGGCGGCTGACGGGGGAGGATCAGGCGCTGCGCAGGGCGGCCACGCCGACCTGGTCGCCGCCGGCCGCCTCGTCGGCCCGCCGGATGAGCAGGACCTCGGCGGTCCGCACGCTGGCCACCCGGGTGCTCCACGAGTCGACCGTGTCCCGCCCGTCGGTGCGGAAGAACGTGGTCATGGGGCCCTCCTGCTGGTAGGCGTCGGCGTGGCCCACGCACTCGACGGTCCGGTCCCGGAGGGTCACCTCGAAGCGTGCCATGGGGCGACGGTACGACGGCCCGGCTGTGCAGCGGAAGGGGCACGACCTGTGGATCTCCGGTGGAGGCCGGGCCCCGGCCTGGGGACGGTGTGGGGGTGCCGGCCGGCGCGCCGATCGGCGGCCCGTCTGCGATGCTGGCGTCGATGAGCGAGCCCGCCCCCCCGTTCCGGCCCGAGCCGTGGACGGCGGCTGTCGTGCCCCCGGCGCCCCCCGACGGCGACCTCTCCTTCACCTGCCCCCGCTGCCGGCGGGACGTGGAGGAGCGGGCCTACGGGCCATGCACCGCCTGCCGGGCCGAGATGCGGTCCACGGTGGCCGGCGAGCGGCGGGACGTGGCCGAGGCCGACTACGTGCCCAAGATGAACGTGACCCCCAACGCGGTGGCGGTCAAGGAGTAGCCCGACGGGTCACACGGCGGCCGACGCCGCCTCGATGACCCGGAGCACCCGGCCCCGCTGGGGCCCGTAGGGGGCCAGGACGGCGGCCAGGTCGGCCTCCGGGGCGTCGCCCGGGGCCCGCAGCAGGCGGACCACGGCCGCCACCACGTGGGCGTCGACCACGGGCAGGGCGTCGGGGTCGCCGAGGGCGACGGCGCACACGTGGTCGACCACGTCGGGCGCCACCCCCGGGAGGTCCCGCAGGCGCTCCACCACGGTGGCGTCCCCGTCGGTGGAGGCGGACAGCTCCAGGCGGGCGTGGTGCGAGGCCAGGCGCCGCACCTCGGCCGCCCGCTCCTGCTCCAGGCCCATGACGTGCATCTCGTACGGCGAGGCGGCGGCGATGCGGCCCGGGTCGGGGGGCAGCCGCAGGTGGCCGGGGCCGGGGGCCTCGTCACCCCACTCCTCGATCATCAGCGACCACGAGCGCCCGGCCTCGAAGGCGGAGACGCCCCTCCGGCACACGGCGGCGATGGCGGCGTCGAGGGGCTGGGCCGTCCGGGCCAGCCGCAGCGCCGCGAACCGCTCCAGCAACCCGCCCACCGGGGCTGGGGCGGTCACGGCCGGGTCGGGCCCGGCGTCGAGGGCGCCGACCAGGCCGGCGGCCCGGGCCACCAGCCAGCCCGCTCCCTCGCCCCACGCCTCGACGCGAACGCCGTCGACGGTGGGGGAGAGGCGGACCGTGCCCGGGCCCTCGGGGGTGCGGGTGGCCCACAGCCAGGTGCCGGGGGCGGCGCTGGTCCAGCACGGATCGGCCACCCCCATGCGGACGGTGGTGAGCGTCAGCCCCAGGTCGACGCCCGGGGCGGCGATGGTGGAGCGGAGGTCGGGCGAGGGGGACACGGGAGCCGGGGGAGGGAGAGGTTGGCCGGGCGCCCGGCGCGTCGAACGACTGTTCGTCCCAGCAGCGTAGCAGTGACCGCCCGGCGGTCCGAGCGACCGGCTGCTACCGGCAGGCCATGGCGGCGGCCGCGGTGAGGCCGGTCAGGCCGGCGTCCAGGTCGGCCCGGGTGGGCCAGCCGAAGCCGAGGCGGAAGTGTCGGTCGTCGAGCTCGAACCAGTGCCCGGGGCCGACGTAGGTGCCGTGGTCGGCCAGGAGGCCGGTGTGGAACGCGTCGACGTCGACGACGACCTCGGGCCGGAACCGGACCAGCCCCACCACCCCGCCGCCGGGGGCCACCCACTCGAAGGTGCCCTGGCCGTCGATCCAGGCCTGGACCACGGCCAGGCGCTCGGCCACGTCGGCCCGGATGGGGGGCAGGATGCGGTCGCGCTCGGCCAGCACCCGGCCGGCCACGTGCTCGTCGATGGTGGCCCCGCAGATGACGGCCTGCTCCTTGGCCGCCAGCAGCGTCTCGGACAGCGCCGGGTCGGTGCAGGCGGTCCAGCCCACCCGCAGGCCCGGCAGGCCGTAGGCCTTGGACATCGAGCTCACGCTCACCACCCGGGGCGAGAGGGAGGCGGCCAGGGGGAGGGGCGCGCCGTGGGCCAGGTCGCGGTAGGTCTCGTCCACCAGGAGCACGGCCCCGCTGCTCTCGGCCAGGGCCACCAGGCGGTGGAGGTCGTCGGGGGCCAGCACCGTGCCGGTGGGGTTGTGGGGGCAGGTGACGCTGATCAGGCGGGTCCGTCCCCGCTCCACCAGGGCGGCCACCCGGTCCACGTCCAGGCGCCAGCCCTCGTCCCAGGCCAGGTCGACGACGTCCAGGTCGGCGCCGATGGCCCGCGGCGTCTCCAGGTTGGTGGCGTAGTTGGTGCGCACCACCACGGCATGGTCCCCGGGCTCGAGGACCGCGGTGGCCAGGCAGAACAGGGCCGAGGCGGCCCCCGGCGTGACCAGGACGTCGGCGGCCGTGATCCCGTCGGCGGCCGAGGCCACCGCCTCCCGCAGGAGGGGATCGCCCAGGTGGTCCCCGTAGCAGAGGACCAGCGCGTCCAGGTCCAGGTCGAGGCCCAGGTCCGACAGCCGGCGGTCGGCCACCGAGCTCTCGGACAGGTTGTGGGCGATGGTGTCGTAGCCCATCTGCTCGGGCGACTCGACCTCGATGGGCATCCGGCGGTAGCGCACACCGGGAGCCTGGCACGCCGCGGGCGGGCACCGGCCGTGATCCGGGGTCGAGGCGGGGCGGACCCGTAGGATGGCTCGCCGTGCCCGTCGCTGTCGCCGCCTCCCGGGACGCCACCGCGCCCCGGCGGGGAGGCGGTCTCCCGGAGGGCCGAGAGGACCCGGGTCCGGCGTCGGTGGCCCCCGCTCCGGCCACCACGGCCGGCGAGCGGGGCCTGGTGGCCCTGGGCCTGGTGGGGGCGTTCGCGGTGAGCTGGGCCGCCGGGCGCTCGGGGGCGGCGACCACCGACCTGGGCCGCCTGCTGGGCCGGCTCGACGGCAGCCTGGCCCTGCTCCTCCTGGTCGCCGGCGCCCTGGCCCAGCGGTCGGTGACGGCCCGGGCCCTGGCCGCCGCGCCGGTGCCCTCGCCGGTGGCGGGCTGGCGCCTGCTGCTGCGCCGGGTCCTGGTGCCGTGGTGGGTGGTGGTCACCGTGGCCACCTTCGGCTACCCCACGGCCGCCGGCCAGGTCGTCCCCACCGACACCGCCACCCCCACCTGGATCCACGTGGTCCGGGAGTGGCTGCTGCTCTCGCCGCTGGGCCGGGCCGAGGCCGGCACCCCGTGGCCCCCGGCCGGGGCCGGGCGCCTGGGCCACGCCTGGGTGCTGACCACCGCCGTGCTGCTGTGGCTCCTGCTCCCGGCCTGGGAGCGCCTCCTGCGGTCCGCCGGGGCCCGGCTGGCCGGCTCGGGCTCCCGCCGGTGGGGGCCGGTGGAGCTGGCCGCCGGCGCCGGCGCCGGCCTCGCCCTGGTCGGCCTGGCCCTGCGGGTGGCCGTGGCCACCACCGGGCCCGGGGCCTGGTCGGCGGTGGCCCGGGTCGCGCCTCCGGCCCAGCTCGACGTGATCGGGGCCGGCCTGGCCCTGGGGGCCCTGGTGGCCGGGGCCCGGGTCGGTGTCGGTCCCCTGGCCCACGGGGCGGGGACCACGGTGCGGGCCGCCGCCCCCCGCCTGGGGGCGGTGACGGCCCTGGCCCTGCTGGTGGGCGCGGCCGGTCCCCAGGCCGGCAGCCTGCTCGACACGGGGGGGGCGGTGGCCACCCTGGTGGCCCGCGCCGGCCTGGTGCTGGTGGGCGCGGCCCTGGTCCTGTGGGCTCTCCTCCCCGCCGCCCACGACGGGCCCCCGGCCTGGGCCGCGGCCCGGGACCGGGCCGGCCGGTGGGGGGCGCCGGTGGCCCTGGGCGCCTTCCTGGTCGTGCCGCTGGCCGCCCAGCTGTGGGCCACCCGGGCCGGCGGCCCGCCCGGCACCCAGCGGCTGGGGCCGATGGTGCTGGCGACCGTCCTCGGCTCCCTGGCCGGCGGGGCGGCCCTGGCCGCCGCCGGCCGGCGCCTGTTCGGGCCCCGGGGCGAGCGGCGGCTGAACCCCTTCGCGGCCCGGCTGGCCGTCGTCACCAGCGGCGCCCTGGCCTGGCGGCTGCTCACCCTGGTGTCGATCAACCGCCGCAACCCCGACGGCGGCGACCCGTTCTTCTACCACCACCAGGCCAACATGCTGGCCGACCGCATCGGCTACTCGGAGCCCTTCCGGTGGGTGGAGCAGGGCATCGCCGTCCCCTCGGCCATCCACCCGCCCCTGCTGTCGACCTGGCTGGCCGCCGGGTCGTTGCTGGGGGCCCGGACGTTCCTGGCCCACAAGCTGCTCACCACCCTGGTGGGGGTGGCCGTGGTGGTGGTGGCCGCCCTGGTGGCCCGGCGCCTGGCCGGGGACCGGGCCGCCCTGGTCACCGCGGTGCTGGTGGCCGCCTACCCCAACCTGTGGGTCATCGACGGGGCCCTGTGGCCCGAGGGGGTGTACGCCACCGGCATCGGGCTGGCCGTGCTGGCCGCCTACCGCTGGTGGGAGCACCCCGACCTGCGGCGGGCCGCGGTGCTGGGGGCGGTGGTGGGGGTGGCGGCCCTGGCCCGGGGCGAGGCCCTGTTCCTGTTCCCGCTTCTGGTGGCGCCGGTGGTGCTGCGGCGCCGGGGCCTGCCGTTGGGGGCCAAGGTGCGGGCCGGCCTGGCCGCCGGGGCCTGCGGGCTGCTGGTGCTGGTGCCGTGGTCGGCGCGCAACCTGGCCGCCTTCGACCAGCCCGTCCTGCTGTCCACCAACAGCGACGAGGTCCTCTACTACGCCAATTGCCCCGACAGCTACGGCCTCCCGGACCCCCACGCCCCGGCCGGCACCGAGGGGGCCCAGGTGGCCGGCCAGCTCGGCTACTGGTCGTTCAACTGCCAGCAGCGCGAGCGGGCCCGGGCCGGCCAGCCGGTCACGGACTCGGTGGCGGCCGACCGCTACCAGCGCTGCCTGGGCGACCGGGCCGGCGAGGTGCCGTACGGGGTGGTGCCCGGCGAGCCGCCCGGCAACGAGGCCGAGAAGGCCCGCTACTGGCGGTGCCTGGGCCTGAGCTACGCCACCGGCCACCTGGACCGCCTGCCGGCGGTGGTGGCGGCCCGCCTGGGCCGGGAGCTCGACGTGTACCACCTGGACGACGGCCTCAACGCCCTCAAGTTCGAGGGCCGGCCCGAGGGCGCGGCCCTGGCCGGACGGTGGGCCTGGTGGGCGCTGGCCCCGGCTGGGCTGGCGGGCTGGCTGGTGCTGCGCCGGCGGCGGGTGCTGGTGCTGCCCCTGGTGGCCCTGGGACTCATGGTCCTGGCCACCACCGTGTACGCCTACGGGGCCATCCGCTTCCGCACCCCGCTGGAGCTGGGCCTCCTGATCGGCGCCGGGGTCCTGGTCGACCACCTGCTCCGCCGCCGGGGCCGGCCCGAGTCGGCCGGCCCGGCGGAGTCGGTGGCGGACGAGGAGGGGGCCCGGTGACCGGCGTGGCCCCGCCGGGTGAGCGCCCCACCGTCGACCCAGGGGACGGGCCCTCGGTCGGCGCCGCCCCGGGCCGGGCGGCGCGGGACCTGGCCTCCACCCCGCTGGCCCGGCCCCGGGGGGCCCTACGGGCCGACGTGCGTCGGGGGTGGCGGTGGCTGGTGGCCGGGTGGCGGGGCACGGCCCTGGGCGTGGCCGTGGTGGCCGTGGCCGTGGCCCTGCCCCTGCCCACCCTGTTCCACTACCAGGGGCCGCCCATGGAGGAGGGCTTCATGCTCGTCTTCCCGGAACGGGTGCTGGCCGGTGACCTGCCCAACCGGGACTTCCTCCACCTCTACGGGCCGGGCAGCCTGTGGGCCCTGGCCGCCTGGTTCAAGGTGGCCGGGACGACCCTGGCCGCCGAGCGGGTCTACGGCCTGGCCCAGCACCTGGGCATCATCTTCGGCCTGTTCGCCCTGGCCCTGCCGTGGGGCCGGCGGGTGGCCACGGTGTGCGGCCTGCTGGGCGTGCTGCTGGTCATCACCCCCATCGGGCTGACCGCCCTGGCCTGGAACGGGGCCGTGGCCCTGGCCGTGATCGGCTCGGCCCTGGCCCTGCGGGGGGCCCGCCACCTCGACGAGGCCCGCCCCGGGGCCCGGTGGTGGCTGGGGGCGGGGGGCGTGGTGCTGGGCGCCGCCCTGCTGTTCCGCCCCGACCTGGTGGTGGGCGTGGCCCTGGCCCTGGCCGCGCTGGGGTGGCGGCGGTGGAGCCGGGCCCTGGTGGCGCCGGTGGCCGCCGGCCTGGCCCTGGGCGTGGCGCCGGTGCTGGTGCACCTGGCCACCGCCGGGGTGGGCCCCTCGTTCGAGGGCATGTTCCTGCAGCCGGTGTTCGAGCTGCGGGGCGGGCGCACCCTGCCCATCCCCCCGGCCTGGGACCGGGCCGACGGCGCCCTGCAGGCCGTGGCCCAGCTCCGCACCCCGCCGTGGCCGTTCCCCATGTTCGGCCCCTGGCCCCAGGTCACCCTGTGGTTCTGGGCCCTGCCCCTGGCCGCCGTGGCCCTGCTGGCCACCGGCGTGGTGGCCGTCCGTCGGGAGGGGGGCTCGCACCGCAGCCGGATCCTGGTGGTGGTGGGCGCCCTGGGGGTCGGCCTCCTGCCCCAGGCCCTCCAGCGCCCGGACACCACCCACCTGGCCTGGGTGTCGTGCGTTTCCCTGGTGTTCCTGCCCGTGGCCGTGGTGCAGTGGGGCGAGTGGTGGTCCGAGCGGCGCCGCCGCCGGGCCGGCACCGTCGCCGGGCGGGCCCGCCTCCACCCCGGGGTGGTGCGCACCGCCACCGCTCTGCTGCCCCTGCTGCTTGTCATCGCCGTGATCCCGGCCTACACCGCCCGGACCTGGGTGGACCTGACCCGCCAGAACCTGGAGGGCGAGTACTTCGGCTGGGCCGTGCGCAACGGGGACCGCACCTTCTACCTGGGGTCGCCGGACATCGCGGCCAGCGCCCAGGCCGTGGTGGACGAGCTCCGGCCCCGGCTCCGGCCCGGGGAGCGGCTGCTGGTGGGCACCGCGGACCTGCGCAAGACGCCCTACAGCGACGCCTACTTCTACTTCTTGTTCCCCCAGGCCACGCCGGGCACCCGCTACATCGAGATGGACCCCGGCATCGCCAACGCCCCCGACTCGGGCCTGGCCCGGGAGGTGGCCACCTCGGACTGGCTGATCCTGTCGCACGCCTGGGACGCCTGGTCCGAGCCCAACGACTCCCGTGAGGTGGGCTCGGACGCGCCCAACCAGGTGGTGCGCGACCACTTCTGCCCGGTGGGCGACCAGGGGCCCTCCTACCAGCTCTGGCGGCGCTGCCGCTGACGGGGCCGGTCGAGCGGGCTCGGGGCCGGGGGGCGCGGCGTGGCAGGATCGATCCCCATGGCCAAGCAGCCCGACATGCAGATCGACACCGACACCCGCTACGAGGTGGTCCTCGGCACCGACAAGGGGGACATCACCATGGTGCTCGACCCCGCCCTCGCCCCGGTGACCGTCAACAACTTCGTGACCCAGGCCCGGGCCGGCTTCTACACCGGCCTGACCTTCCACCGGGTGGTGGCCGGCTTCGTCATCCAGGGCGGCGACCCGGACGGCACCGGCCGGGGCGGCCCCGGCTACAAGTTCGCCGACGAGCCGGTCCGAGCCGACTACGTCCTGGGCGCGGTGGCCATGGCCAACGCCGGCCCGAACACCAACGGCAGCCAGTTCTTCATCTGCATCGAGGACTGCACCGGCAAGCTCGACAAGCTCTACAACCTGTTCGGCTTCGTCACCAGCGGCATCGAGGTGGCCCAGGCCATCGCCGTCGGCGACCGCATGAACAGCGTCACCGTCACCGAGAAGGCCGACTGACCCGCCCCGCGGACCCCGCCGGAGGAGCCGATGGCCGTGGGTGAGCCGACCGGTGTGTCCCTGGCCGCGGCCCACGAGGCCATCGCGGCCCGGGTCGGCGACCGCGACGCCCTGGTGTGGCGGGGCCGCACCTGGTCCTGGGCCGAGGTGGCCGACCGGACGGCCCGGTTGGCCGCCGTGCTCCGGGCCCACGACGTGGGGCCGGTGGCCGACCCCGCCCCCGAGCCCTGGGCCTCGCCCCACGAGCACCTGGCCCTGGTCCTGCTGAACGGCAACGAGTACCTGGAGGGCATGGTCGGCGCGGCCCGGGCCCGGGCCGCGGCGGTGAACATCAACTGGCGCTACACGGCGCCGGAGATGGTCGAGGTGCTCGACGACGCCTCGGCCGCGGCGGTGGCCTACCACGGGCGCTACGCCGAGGTGGTGGCCGACGCCGTGGCCCGCATGGCCGTGCCCCCCCGGCTGCTGCTGCGGGTCGACGACGGCAGCGGCGACCCGCTCCTGCCCGGGGCCCTGGACTACGAGGCGGCCCTGGCCGCGGCCCAGCCCGCCCCGCCCGACCCGGCGTGGAACGGGGACGACCGCTACGTGCTCTACACCGGCGGCACCACCGGGCGGCCCAAGGGGGTGCTGTGGCGCCAGGCCGACTTCCTGACCACCTGCCTGGGCATCACCGCCACCCACGACGAGCTGGTCGAGGCGGCCGGCCGCGAGCGGCGCCTCCGGGCCCTGCCCGCCCCGCCGTTCATGCACGGCGCCGCCCACTGGAACGCCCTCAGCGCCTGGATGGGCGGTGGCACCGTGGTGATCCAGGACGTGGTCGAGCGCTTCGACCCCGGCGACGTGGTCGACACGTGCATCCGGGAGGAGGCCACGTCGCTGCTGGTGGTGGGGGACGCCTTCGCCCGGCCGCTGGTGGCCGAGCTGCGGGCCCGGCCCCGCCCCCTGCGCCTGCGCCACCTCCTGACCGGCGGCACCACCCTGTCGGCCCCGGTCAAGGCCGACCTCCTGGACCTGGTCCCCGGCCTCCAGATCGTGGACGTCCTCGGCTCCTCGGAGACGGGCCGCCAGGCCATCACCCGCTCCGGCGGCGCCTCGCCGGGCACCGCCCCGGGGGCCCGGCCGGCCATCAGGGGCTCGTTCCGGCCCGAGGCCACCACCGTCGTGGTCAGCGAGGACCGCAGCCGCGTCCTGCCCCCCGACGATCGCTCGCTGGGGTGGCTGGCCCAGGGGGGCCGGGTGCCGCTGGGCTACCTGGGCGATCCCGAGAAGACGGCGGCCACCTTCCCGGTGATCGAGGGGGCCCGCTACTCGGTGGCCGGCGACCGGGCCCACTGGACCGACGACGGGCGGGTCGAGCTGCTGGGCCGGGAGGCGGCCTGCATCAACACCGGGGGCGAGAAGGTCTTCGCCGAGGAGGTGGAGCGGGCCCTGGCCCACCACCCCGGGGTGGCCGACTGCCTGGTGGTGGGCCGACCCCACGAGCGCTTCGGCCAGGAGATCGTGGCCGTGGCCGCCGTCCGCCCCGGCGCCGTGGTCGAGCTCGACGCGCTGCGGGCCGTGGCCGCCGACCACCTGGCCCCCTACAAGCTGCCTCGGGCCCTGGTGACCGTGGACGCGGTGCGCCGCAGCCCCAGCGGCAAGCCCGACTACGCCTGGGCCCGCGACGCCGCCGTGGCCGCCGCTCCCTGACCCCGTCGCATGGGGATCGGGGGGGCCGGCGGGGACGCCCCACGCGGTGCGGCGGGTGGACGACGGCCGACCTGGCCGCCCACCTGGTGGTGCGGGAGCGCAAACCCGTTGGCCGCGCCGCGTCGGCCGGGTCAGGGGCCGGCGACGGGGCCCACGCCGCGGTCGCGGAGGCCGGGGCCGATGAGGTCGCGCACGAAGCGGGCCAGGGCGTCGCGACCGGCCTGGTCGGGTACCGGGTCGAGCACGGCCACCTCGTAGAGGGCGGTCACCGACCAGGCGGCCAGGCGGGCGTCGGGGGAGCCGCCCCACAGCTCGGCCAGGCGCCGGACCCGGTCGGCCCGGGCGGCCAGCACCACCGGGTGGTCCAACAGGCCGCTGCGGGCGATGAGGCGCCAGGTGTCGGCGTTCAGCCGGGTGTAGCGGGCATAGGCCCGGCCCAGGGCCTCGAGCTGGGCGGCCAGGTCGGTGCCGGGATCGAGGGCGGCCAGCACCTCGCGGTCGAGCCGTTCCAGGGTGCGGGCGGCCAGGGCCACCAGCAGCCCGGTCCGGTCCTTGAAGTAGTTGTAGACCAGGCCGCGGGACACCTGGGCGGCATCGGCGATCTCCTCGAAGGTGACCTCCGAGGGGAGGCGGTCGGCCAGGGCCCGCTCGGCGGCGTCGAGGATCAGCGCCCGCCGGACCCCCGGGTCGAGGCGGGTTCGCGTCGTCCTGCCGGCCATGCCCTCTGCCCCCGGCCGGCCGAGGCTCAGCCCTGGTCGGGCCCGCTGCGTGCGGCCCGGCCGCTGGTGGCCAGGTCGACCTGTACGTCGACCAGCGGGTGGTGGCAAGCCACGAAGCGCCCGTCGCCGGTGGGGGCCATGATCGGCACCACCTCGACGCAGTCCTGCTGGGCCCGGGGGCACCGGGTCCGGAAGTGGCACCCGCTGGGCGGGGCCAGGGGCGAGGGCAGCTCGCCGGCCAGGGCCTCCCGCTGCTGGTGGCGCAGGTCCGGGTCGGGCTCGGGGATGGCGGCCAGCAGGGCGTCGGTGTACGGGTGGGCGGGCCGGGAGTAGATGATCTCCGGCGGTCCCACCTCGCACATCCGGCCCAGGTACATCACCGCCACCCGGTCGCTCACGTTCTTGACCACGGCCAGGTCGTGGGCGATGAAGACCAGGGTAAGGCCGTAGCGGGCCTTCAGGTCCTCGAGCAGGTTGAGGATCTGGGCTTGGACCGAGACGTCGAGGGCCGAGACCGGCTCGTCGCAGATGATGAGGTCGGGCTCGGTGACCACCGAGCGGGCGATGGAGATGCGCTGGCACTGGCCGCCCGAGAACTGGTGGGGGCGCCGGCCCCAGGCCGCCTCGGGGTCGAGGCCGACGGCCTCCAGCACCTCGTGCACCTTGGCCCGCTCGGCGTCGGTCATGCGCTGGCCCACCCCGCCCACCACGTGCACCAGGCCCACGGCCGCCCCGGCCAGCAGCAGGGCCACGCCCACGGCGAACAGGCCCAGCACGCCGAAGGCCGAGAGCAGCAGGACCACGGCGCCAACCGCGGCCAGGGCCATGCCCACCAGGGTGATGGGGGAGCGGGGCGGAGGGTCCCAGATGCGGATGCCCTCGGCCACGATGTCCTCGACCTTGCGGTTGGGGTTCAGCGAGGAGATCGGGTCCTGGAAGATCATCTGGAGCCGGGTGCGGACCCGCCGCAGGGTCTCGCCCCGCAGGGCGGCCAGGTCGGTGCCCTCGAAGAGCACCTTGCCCTCGGTGGGGGGCGGGAGCTGGAGGATGGCCCGGCCGGTGGTCGACTTGCCGCAGCCCGACTCGCCGACGAGGCCGAGCGTCTCGCCCCGCCGGATGTCCAGGGACACGTCGGTGACGGCGAAGACGGTGCCCCGCCCGGTGGGGAAGCGGACGTGCAGGTTCTCGACGCGCAGGAGCGCCTCGTCGGCCGGGCCGAGGTGGGCGTCGCCGTGGCCGGCCATCAGCGGGTCCCTTCGGGGGCGGGGGGAGCGGGCGGGGGGTCGTCGCGAGCCGGGGCGGCATCGCCGGTGGTGCCGTCCCCGGCGCCGGTGGCCACCTCGCGGGGCGGGGTGGAGGGGGGGTCGGTGGCCGCGCCCGAGGCCTCGTCGGCCGGCGTGTCCAGGACGGGCTCGGCCGCCACGGCGTCGCCCGGCTCGCGCTCCTGGGCGTGCTCCACCACCGAGGCCAGGGTGGTCTGCTCCGAGGCGATGCCCACCGGGTACCAGCACCGGTACAGGTGGCCGTCGCCGGCGTCCTCCAGCGGGGGCTCCACCTCGTGGCACCGCTCCCGAGCGTACGGGCAGCGGGGGGCGAAGCGGCAGCCCCGGGGCGGGTGGAGCAGGTCGGGCGGGCGCCCGCCGATGGCCTCCAGCCGGGTGTGGCTGGGCAGGTCGAGGCGGGGGATCGACTTGAGCAGGGCCTCGGTGTAGGGGTGGCGCATCTCGCGGAAGAGCACGTCGGTGGGGGCCTTCTCCACGATGCGGCCCCCGTACATCACCGCGATGTCGTCGGCCCGGGTGGCCACCACGCCCAGGTCGTGGGTGACCAGGACCACGCCCATGCGGCGCTCCTCCTGCTGGGCGGCCAGCAGGTCGAGGATCTGGGCCTGGACGGTGACGTCGAGGGCGGTGGTGGGCTCATCGGCGAAGAGCAGCGCCGGGCCGCAGGCCAGGGCGATGGCGATGACCACCCGCTGGCGCATGCCGCCCGAGAGCTCGTGCGGGTACTGCGAGAGGCGGCGCTCGGGCTCGGGGATGCCCACCGACCGCAGCAGGGCCACGGCCGCCTCCCGCTGCTGGACGCCGGAGTAGTCCAGGTGCTCCCGGATGGACTCGATGATCTGTTGGCCGATCTTCTGGACCGGGTTCAGGGCCGTCATGGGGTCCTGGAACACCATGGCCATCTGGGCGCCCCACACCTTGCGCAGGGCCCGGGGCGAGGCGCCGACCATCTCGAAGCTGTCGAAGCGCACGCTGCCGGTGACGGTGGCGTTGTTGGGGACCAGCCCCATGATCGAGCGGGACAGGACGGACTTGCCCGAGCCGGACTCGCCCACGATGCCCAGGGTGTGCCCCCGGTCGAGGGTGAAGGACACGTCCTCCACGGCCCGGACGGGGCCGCGGGGCGTCCCGAAGGTGGTGGAGATGGCCCGGACATCGAGGAGGTGGTCGGTGCTCACAGCGCGCTGTCCCGGACGTCGAACTTCCGGCGCACGGCGTCGCCCAGGTAGTTGAGGGCCATCAAGGTCAGGAACACCGCCACGATCGGGGAGAACAGGGCGTTGGTGGGGGCGTTCCGGACGTTGCGGTTCTCGGCGATCATGTTCCCCCACGACGGGGTGGGCAGCTCGATGCCGACCCCCAGGATGCTCAGGCCGCCCTCGGCGATGATGGCCACGCCCACGCCCAGCAGGGCGATGGAGAACATGGCGGGCAGCACGTTGGGCAGCACCTCCCGGACCATCAGGCGGGCGTTCTTCGCCCCCTGGGCCCGGGCGGCCAGCACGAACTCGCGCTGGGCCCAGCTCAGGGTGGTGGCCCGGGTGATGCGGGCCAGGAGCGGGATGGCCACCACGCCGAGGGCGATGATCAGGATCTGGATGGTGGTGAGGCCGCTCTTGGGCACCTCGGCCGCCGCCCCCCCGGTGGCCGCCGCCGCCCCGCTGCCCTGGCCCGGGTCGGGGCGGAGGAAGGCGACCAGGCTGAGGGCCAGCACCAGCTGGGGGAAGGCCAGCAGGATGTCGAACAGGCTGGAGAGGAAGGTGTCGGCCCGGCCCCGGCGGAACCCCGAGATCAGCCCCAGCGTGCCCCCCACCACCAGCCCGAGGAGCACCGAGCCCACGCCCACCAGCAGCGACGAACGGGCCCCGAAGACCAGGCGGGACAGGACGTCGCGCCCCAGGGCGTCGCCGCCCAGGATGTGGCCGTCGGACATGAGCCCCTGCCGGGCCAGGCCCCGGACCGGCTGGGTGGGGTCGTCGACGGGCAGGACGGGGGCCAGGATGGCCACCAGGGCCACCAGGATCAGCCACGCCGCCGACAGCCACCCGATGACGCCCAGGCCCGGTCGCTTGGCCCCGCCGGCCGCCGCCGCGTCCTCGACCTCGGCCGGCGCCTCGGGGGTGGGCGGGTCGACGATGTCAGGAGGCAGCGCGGACATTGCGGATCCGGGGGTCGAGGATGGAGTAGACGATGTCGAGCACGGCGTTGATCAGCACGAAGGCGATGGCCACGATGGCCACGCAGCTCTGGAGCACCACGTACTGGCGGCGCAGGATCGACTCGGCGATGAGCGAGCCCATGCCCGGGATGCCGAAGATGACCTCGATCACCACGGCCCCGCCGATCAGGGCCCCGACGTTGAGGCCGGCCACGGTGAGCAGGGTGAGGCTGGAGGGCCGGAGGGCGTGGCGCCACAGCACCCGGCTGCTGGACACGCCCTTCGACTTGGCCATGAGGATGAAGTCCTCCTGGAGGGTCTGGATCATGTCGCTGCGGAGCAGGCGCATGTAGACCGCGATCTGGCCCACGGCCAGGCTGACCGCGGGCAGGACCATCTGCCGGAAGTGGTCGCCCATGGTGTCCAACCCGAACTCGGCGTAGCCCTGGGGGTTCACCGGCAGCGACGAGCGCACGCCGATCCAGTAGGCCAGCAGCAGGGCCAGGGCGAAGTTGGGCAGCGACAGCATCCCGAAGGCGCTGGCGTTGGCGATCCGGTCGAACAGGCCGTTCTGCCGGTAGGCCGTCAGCACCCCGAGGGGGATGGCGATGAGCAGGGCGATGAGCTGGGAGTAGAGGATGAGCTGGAGCGAGGCCGGCACGGCCCGCGACACCTTGTCCTCCACCGGCCGGGTGCTCGACACGGTGTACTCGTTGCCCAGGTCGCCGGTGGCGAAGTCGCTGACCCAGCTGACGTACTGCGAGGGGAGCGAGTCGTTGAGCCCCAGGTCCTCGCGGATGGCGTCCTTGCGCTCCTGCACCACCCGCCGGGCCGTCTCGTCCTCACCGCTGGTGCTCAGGGGTACGAGCAGGTCCTCGGGCTCGCCCGGCAGCAGCCGCACGAGCAGGAAGGTGAAGATGGTGACCACGAAGAGCACCACGGTGAGCTGGGCCAGCTTGCGGGCCACCTGGGCCACGCCCAGCGTCGCCACCGCCGCCCCCAGGAGGAGGGCGGCGATGGCGAGCAGGAGGACGAGGGTGTTGCCGGTGGCCACCAGCACGACGGCCACCACCAGGCCCACGAGCACCGCCGAGACGGTGACCAGGGTCTTGAGGAGGGGGGAAGAGGAGAGCACGCGTGGATCCGGGCTCGGTCAGGCCGGGTTCACTGCTCGACCCAGATGCCCTGGACCGGGTGCCCGGTGGGCAGGCCCTTGAACGGGGCGGAGCCGTCGGGCAGCTTGGGCTGCTCCTCGGCCGAGAAGCCGTGGACCTCGGGTCGGCTGCCCACGATCCACTCGGTCCAGTTGGCCCACAGGCTCCACACCTGCTCGCCGAAGCGGCGGTTCAGGTCCTGGTAGATCTGCTTGCGGGCGTCGGGGTCGGGCTCGGAGCGGCCCTCGTCGAGGAGGCGCTGGATCTCCGGGTCGTCGATGCGGGCGAAGTTGGCCGGCGAGCCGGTCGACCACCACACGTAGAGCTCGTCGGGGTCGCCGCCCGGGTAGTTGCGGAAGCCCTGGATCTGGAAGTCGCCGGCGATGGCGTTGGAGATCAGCTCGGCCTGTTCGATGGTGGTCAGGTTGATGTCCATGCCGATGTTCCCGAACGCCTGCTGGACGTACTGGGCGATCTGCTGGGTCTGGGTGCCCGGCGTGGCCTGGTAGGTGAGCTCGATGGGGCCGTTCTCGGCCTCGTACTCCTCGACCAGGCGGGTGGCCTCCTCGATGTCACCCTCCTTGGGGAAGCCGGTCTCCTCCAGGTAGCCGATCGACCCGGGGGCGAAGGGGCCGGTGGCCTGCTGGAACAGGCCCTGGTTGATGACCTGCCGGTAGTCCTCGCGGTCGATGGAGAGGGCCAGGGCCTGGCGCACCCGGATGTCGTCCAGCGGGGGCTCGGACGTGTTCATCTGCAGGAACGTGACCTCGGCGTTCTCGGCCGACTCGTACGTGTTGGCCTGGCCGTTCTCCTTCAGGTCGCGCAAGGTGAGGAACTCGGGTGCCCCGGAGGCGTGCAGCAGGTCGATGTTGCCCGACTCCATGGCGTTGACCCGCTGCTCGGGCTCGATGATGGGCCGGAAGCGGATCTCGTCGAGGTAGGGGTAGGGCTGGCCGTCGGGGGCGTCCTGCCAGTAGTTGGGGTTCTTGACCGCCACGAACTCCTGGTTGACCTCCCAGCTCTCCAGCTTGAACGGCCCGGTGCCGATCAGCTCGGTGTCGCAGGCGTCCTCGTTGTCGAGCTGGGCCTGGGCCAGGATGCCGATGCGCCCGCTGCCGTGCAGGAAGGCCGGGAAGGCCACCCACGGCACCTTGGTGGTCACCGTGACCTCCATGTCCCCGGTGACCTCGACGGTGTCGATGTTGGCCAGGACGAACCGGAACAGCAGCACGTTGGGCCGGTTGTCGTACGAGCCCCGGTAGGCGTCCAGGTTGTTCTTGACCACCTCGGCGGTGAGGTCGGTGCCGTCGTGGAACTTGATGCCGTCCCGGAGGGTGATGGTCCACTCGTCGTAGGAGTCGTTGGGGGTGACCGACTTGGCCAGGTAGGGCACGTACTCGCCCGCGGCGTTGGGGGCGGTGAGCGTGTCGTAGACGGTCCGGGCCACCATGATCCCGGAGATGGCCAGCTGGGCCTCCGGCAGGCACCAGCCATCGGTGGTCTCGGCCTCCAGGGCGTAGGTCACCGACCCACCGCGCTCGGGGTCACCGACCTCCGTGTTCTCGTCGCCCCCTTCCTTTCCTCCGCAGGAGGCGACGACCAGCGCCAGCGGAAGCAGGACGGCGAGAAGGCGGTGGGACCGCCGACGAACGTGGATCACGAGGAACCCCCTGTGGCGGGATGGAGCCGCTCGAGGCGGCCCACCCAAACGGTTCGGTGAGGTGGATTGGGCTTGGCAACCACGTCGTGGGCGGCTTGTGACGGCCGTCATGGCGGTGTGGCGGCGGCAACCTAGAACGTCCTTGGCAATGCGTCAACAAACCGCGTTCAGGAAGCGTGGCCGCCCCCGTGAGGCGGGTCCGCGGCCGGCCCCGGGCCCCGGGCCGTGGTCGGAAGGGGGCGGGCCCCACGCCTCCGGGAGCGGTTGCCGGGCCGGCCGGGGACCCGGCGATAGGGTCGGCCCGTGACCGACACGGGGGACAGCCAGCCGGGTGCGCCGGGCGACTCCGACGACCCGGTGGCTGCGGCCCGGGCCGCGGTGGACGCCGCCGGCACCCCCGTCGAGAGCGGCCGGGCCCTGGTGGCCCTGGCCCTGGCCTGCCGGGCCGCCGGCGGCGCGGTGGAGGCGGCCGAGGCCGCGGGCCGCGCCGTCGCCGCCCTGCACCAGGCCCAGCAGCCGGTGGCCGCGGCCCGGGCCCAGCGCCTGGCGGCCGACTGCCTGGCCGACGCCGACCACCACGAGGACGCCCTGGCCCTGCTGAAGCGGGCCCGCCGGGTCTTCGTGGACGACGACCGGCGGGGCCCCGACGCCGCCGGCTGCGAGGTGGCCGCGGCCCGCAGCCTGCGGGCCATCGGCCGGCCCGTGGAGGCCCGGCGGGCCCTGCACCGGGCCGAGCAGGCCTACGAGGCGGTGGGCATGCCGGTGCGGGCCGCGGTGTGCGCCCTGGACCGGGCCGTGCTCCTCCACGACGAGGGCGAGGTGGCCGAGGCCGTGGCCCTGCTGGCCGGCGCCCGGGCCACCTTCCTGGGCCACCGGCGCCCCGACCTGGCCGCGGTCAGCGACTTCGACCTGGGGGTGGCGCTCCTAGACAACGGCCAGGCCGACGACGCCATCGAGCGGCTGCTCAGCGCCCGGGGCATCTTCTCCTCCCTGGCCCGCCGGGCCGACGAGGCGGCCTGCGACCTGAACATGGGCGTGGCCCTGCACGCCGTGGGCCGCTCCGACGAGGCCCGCAACGCCCTGCGCCGGGCCCGGGGTGCCTTCCGAGACCTGGGCCGCGACCGCGACGCCGAGCAGGCCGAGCACGACCTCGACGTCCTCGACGGGCTGGTCGACCCCGACACCGCCGAGCTGTCGGTGCTGCGCGACCTGGGCGAGGTGCCCGCCGACGTGGACGTCCTGGCCGCCCGCCTGCCCGAGGCCTCGACCGAGACCCCCGCCGTCGACGCGCCTGGCTCCGGAGGCGGGGCGCCCGGCACCGCCGACGACGCAGCCGACACGGGCGGCGACCGGTCGGACCAGGGCGAGCTCACCCTGCCGGGCCTGCGGCCCGATCCCCCGGCCTGAGGCCGGCTCCGGCGTTCAGCCCCCGGCGGGCACGACGACCGAGGCCGCGTAACCCTTGGCCTGGGCCAGCACCGAGGCGACGTACTCCAGGGAGTGGTTGTAGGAGAAGTAGCCCCGGCTGAGCCCGGCGTCGTCGGCCAGGGCGCCGCTGGCGCACAGGTAGGCGGCGGCGCCGGCGGCGGCGTCGTAGATGTTCTGGATCTCGATCCGGTCGTTCCCGTCACCGTCGCGGCCCCAGGACGCCCAGGTCTGGGGGATGAACTGCATGGGCCCGGCGGCGCGGTCCACGGTGGGGTCACCGTCGACCACCCCGCCGTCGGAGTCGCCGATGGCCGCGGTCCCCCCGAAGCCGGTGAGGGGGATGCCGATGATGGGCTTGGTCAGGCTCCCGTCGGCCCGGACCTCGGACCCCCCGTAGGTGCCGTGCCGCGACTCGACCTTGCCGATGCCGGCCAGGCCCCACCAGGGGACGCCGCACCCGGGGCTCAGCAGCGACATGAGCTCGGCGCCCTTCCAGTAGGCGTCCAGGACCACGAGGGGGAAGTCGGCGCCGACGACGGTGGCCAGCCGGCTCGCCTCGGCCAGGCCGGCCTGGGCCTCGACCAGGGCCACCCCCAGGCGGGCCTCGTCCGCGGTGGCCTCGTCGCGGGTGGCGCGGGCCGCGGCCAGGCCGTCGCGCACCCCGCCCCGCAGGGCGGTGGAGATCTGCTCGGTGTTGCGGTTGTTGCGGGCGTTGCGGCGGGCCTGCTGCAGCTCGGCCAGCCGGCGCTCGGACAGGCTGCCCACGGTGACGTCCTGGGTGGCCATGTCCTGCTGGGCCTCGGCGTCGAAGGTCAGCACCGGGTCGAGGGAGCCGGCGGAGCCGCTGATGTAGGAGCTGATGGCGATCTCCCGCATGGAGGCGGCGATGCGCTCGGCCTGGCCCTCCCAGTAGCGGGCGTTGGAGCGGGCATCCTCGATGGCCTGGGTGAGGGCCGCGTCCCGGGCCGTGAGCTGCTCGATCTCGACCGTCTTCTCCCGGATGAGCCGCAGGGCCGCGGCCCGCTCGTCGGTCAGCCGTGACCGGCGGGCCACGGCCGTGTCGTAGGCCTCGCTGGTGACCTCCACGTCGGCCAGCTCCTCGGCCAGCTCGGGCAGCGGCCCCACCGGCGGCGCCTCCTCGACGGCCGGCGCGCCGCCGGTGCTGCCGGCGCCGGTGGGGTCAGCGGGGTCCGCGGGGTCGGCCGGGCCGGTGGGATCGACGGGCTCGGCGGGGTCGGTCGGTGCGGCCGCGGCGGCGGCCGGGCCGGAGGTTCGGCCGGGTCCGGCCTGGGCGCCGACGGAGGCGGCCGGCACCACGGCCACCAGCGCGGCGAGGGCGGCGGCGACAGCCATCGTGACCAGGGACCGGGTGACCAGGGCCCCGGCGGCCCGGGCGGGGCCGGACGGGCGCGCCGGACCGACGGCGGGGCGGGGGGCGGGGTGGTCCGAGGGGCGCATGGGTGGTTCGGGGTGCGACGCGGCGGCGAGAGGATCACACCGGTCGCCGGCGCAGCGGCCGACCCGCTACCCATCGGCCGCACCGCCCACACCGTGAGCGCCTCGTCGGCAGGGGCCTGGTCTCCGGCGGGCGTACTCTCGGGGCGTGACCAGCTCCGCGCCCGCTCCGTCCGCGCCGTCGTCGTCCGGGGCCGAGCGGCCCCCGGCCCGGGAGCCCGACTCCGACCGGGTGGTGGTGACCGTGGCCGACGGGGTGGCCGAGGTCCGGCTGGCCCGCCCCGACAAGATGAACGCCCTCGACGGGCGCATGTTCGCCTCCATCGTGGCCGCCGGCGACCGGGTGGCGGCCGACCCCACGGTGCGGGCCGTCGTCCTCCACGGCGAGGGCCGGTCGTTCTGCGCCGGCCTGGACACGTCCAGCTTCGGGGCCATGGCCGCCCCGCCCCCGGCCCAGGCCGGCGACCGGTCCAGCAACGGCGGTGGTGGCGAGGCCGGCGACGGCGCGGGGGCGGTGGCCAGCGCCCTGTCGGGGACGCGGTCGATCGTGGACCGCCTGCCGGGCCGGCCCTCCAACCTGTTCCAGGAGGTGGCCCACGTCTGGCACGCCCTCCCGCAGCCGGTGGTGGCCGCACTCCACGGCCACGTCCTGGGCGGCGGCCTGCAGATCGCCCTGGGGGCGGACATCCGCATCGCCGCCGCCGACGCCAAGCTGTCGGTCATGGAGGTCCGCTGGGGCCTGCTGCCCGACATGACCGGGCCGCAGATGCTGGTGCGGCTGTGCGGGCTGGACGTGGCCAAGGAGCTGGTGTTCACCGGCCGGCGCATCACCGGGGCCGAGGCCCACGGGCTGGGCCTGGTCACCCACGTCTCCGAGGACCCGCTGGGCGACGCCCGGGCCCTGGCGGCCGAGATCGCGGGCCGGAACCCGGAGGCCGTCCGGGGGGCCAAGGCCCTCCTCAACGCGGCCGGCACCCGCCCGCTGGAGGAGTCCCTGGTGGACGAGTCCCGGCGTATGGAGGCCCTGATGGGCAGCCCCAACCAGGTCGAGGCGGTCATGGCCGAGCTGGAGGGCCGCGCCCCCCGGTTCGCCGACGGCGCCTGAGCGGGCCGTGACCGGGCCGGAGCCGTTGCCGGCCGCCCTCCGGCGCGATCTGGAGGCCGCCGTGGGGTCGGCCCACGTCCTGGTCGACCCCGAGGTCACGGCCGGGTACGCCGTGGACTGGACCGGGCGCTTCCGGGGGGCGACGCCGGCGGTGGTCCGGCCCGGGTCCACCGCCGAGATCGGGGCCGTGGTCGCGGCCTGCGCCGCGGCCGGCGTGGCCGTCGTGCCCCAGGGTGGCAACACCGGCCTGGTCGGCGGGTCGGTGCCCCTGGCCGGGGAGGTGGTCCTGTCCCTGGCCCGCCTCTCCGGCGTCACCGACGTGGACGCGGCCGCCGGGCAGCTGACGGCCGGGGCCGGCACGCCCATCGCCGTCGTGCAGGCCGCGGCCCGAGCCGCGGGGTGGGCCTACGGCGTCGACTGGGGGGCCCGGGACACGGCCACGGTGGGGGGCTCGGTGGCCACCGACGCCGGGGGCCTGCACGTCATCCGCCACGGCTCCACCCGGGCCCAGCTCCTGGGGGTCGAGGCCGTGCTGGGCTCGGGGGCCGTGGTCCGGGACCTGGGCCGGTTGGAGAAGGACGCCACCGGCTACCACCTCTCCGGCCTGCTGTGCGGCAGCGAGGGCACCCTGGGGGTGGTGGCCGCGGCCCGGCTGCGGCTGGTGGCCCACCAGCCGGACCGGGCCGTCGCCGCCCTGGGCTTCCGGTCGATGGGCGCCGCGGTGGCCGCCGTGGGGCAGCTGCGCCGGGGCCTGGCCGGGTTGGAGGCGGCCGAGGCCTACCGGGCCGCCGAGGCCGAGCTGGTGGCCGGGCACCTGGGCGTCGCCCCCGCCCTCGGGCCCTCGCCCCCGGTGACGGTGCTGGTCGAGTGCGCCGGGGTGGGCGAGCAGGTCACGGCCCTGGGCCGGGCGGTGGCGGCGCTGGAGGGCGTGTGCGAGACGCTGGTGGCCGAGGACGGGCCCCGCCGAGCCGCGCTGTGGCGCCCGCGTGAGGCCCTGACCGAGGCCATCGCCGCCCTCGGCCCCCACCACAAGCTCGACGTGTCGCTGCCGGCGCCGGAGCTGGCCGCCTTCGCCGAGGAGGTGCCGGCCCGGGTGGCGGCGGTGGCCCCGCAGGCCCGGACGTGGCTGTTCGGCCACCTGGGCGACGGCAACCTGCACGTGAACGTGAGCGGGGTGGCGCCCGACGACCACGCCGTCGACGACGTGGTGCTGGGCCTGGTGCTCGACCGGCGGGGGAGCATCAGCGCCGAGCACGGCGTCGGCACGGCCAAGCGGGCCTGGCTGGCCCGCCAGCGGGGTGACGACGCGGTGGCCGCCATGCGGGCGGTGAAGGCCGCCCTCGACCCGGCCGGCATCCTCAACCCCGGCGCCCTCCTGCCGCCGCCGGACGCCGCTGGCGGGCCCGGCCGGCGCGGGGGGCGGGCCGGTGCCTGAGCGCATCCAGCTCCGGCGGACCAGGGGCTGGCGGAAGCCGCCCGGGGCCGTCGTGGTGGCCCGGCCCTCCCGCTGGGGCAACCCGTTCCCGGTGGGGCCCTTCACCCGGGAGGAGGCGGTGCGCCTGTACCGGGCCCTGGTCGTCGAGGGCGAGGCGACGTGGCACGACGAAGCCGGCCCGCACCGCCGGCAGCGGGGCGACGTCACGCCCCCGGCTCCGACGCCGGCCGAGGTCCGCGCCGCCCTGGCCGGTCGCGACCTGGCCTGCTGGTGCCCGCTGGTCGACCCCGAGGGGCGTCCGGTGCCCTGCCACGCCGAGATCCTGCTGGAGCTGGCCAACCGGATCGACACCTGATCGTCGGCCCGCTGTCACGCGCGACCGGTACCATCGGGCGGCCGGCTCCGTCGGACGGTTGCCACCCGCCCCGCCGCCCCCGCACCTCCGCCGCTCTCCGGCCGAGCCCGGTCGACCCTGCCATGACCTCCCTCGTCCTCGTCCTCATCGCCGTGGCCTGCGGCATCGCCACCCTGGTGTGGGCCCGCTCGGCCCGCCGGCTGGGGCGGGTGTACCACCGGGTGCTGGCCGACCGGGGCCCGGCGTCCGACGCCGCGGTGCTGGCCCGGTCGGCCTTCCGCAAGGACGTGCACACCACCACCCTGTACGCCGTGCTGTGCGGGGCGTGCGCCGCCCTGGCCCTCTCCGACCGGGCCGACGTGGAGCTGCTGTTCGGCCTGATCCTGGTGCCGGTGGCGGTGTCGGTGCTCTCGGCCCGCGACTTCGTGCGGGAGTCCCGCCTGGCCGACGACCGCTACGACATCGAACGCCGGGCCGAGGAGGTGCTCACCCAGGACCAGCTCGCCCCCCAGCGGTGGGCGGCCCGCCTGGCCCCCGAGGTGCTGCCCAGCCTGGTCGGCTTCGAGCTGGGTCGGGTGTACAAGGCCGGCACCGGGGTCATGGCCGGCGACTTCTTCGACGTGTACGACCTGGGCCGGGGGCGGGTGGCCGCGGTCATCGGCGACGTCACCGGGCACGGCATCGAGCCCTCGATCACCGCCCTCCAGGCCAAGTACCTCCTGCGGGTGTTCCTGCGGCAGTACCGCGACCCGGGGCAGGCCCTGGAGGAGCTGAACGACCGCATGTCGGCCCTGGAGCGGGTCGAGGAGTTCATCTCCTTGTGCGTCGTCGTGTTCGACACCGAGGCCGGCACCCTGCGCTGGGCCTCGGCCGGCCACCCGACGGCCTGGCTGTGGCACGACCGCGAGGTGCGGCCCCTGCGCCACACCGGCCCCCTGCTGATGCTCGACCCGCAGGGCGCCTTCACCAGCCGGGAGCTGCCGCTGGCCACCGGCGACCTGCTCCTCATGTACACCGACGGCCTGGCCGAGGCCCGCAACGGCAACGACTTCTTCGGCGAGGAGCGCATCGGCAACGTCTTGCGCCGCGACCCCGGTGTGGCCCCCGACGTGTTGTGCAAGACCCTGCTGGAGGCGGCCAAGGACTTCGCCGACACGCCCCTCACCGACGACACCGCCATCCTGGCCATCCGCCGCACGTAGCCGCCTGGCTCGGGCCCGGGTCTCCGGCCGGCGTGGCCCGGCGGGGCTGGCACGTCGTTCCCGGGGTGCGCTGGCCCGGTCGGTAGGCTCGCCGCCGTGACCGAGGCCGCCGACCTGACCTCTGCCGGCCCCGGCCCGGCGCCGACCTCGCGGCCGGGGCCGGAGGGCGAGCCCACCACCGCCGACCGGGTGGCCGCCGCCGCCGAGCGGGCCCTGGCCGGGAACCTGGCCAAGGTGGGCGACAAGCTGGAGCGCCAGGGCAAGCTGTTCGTCCGGGACCGCCTCGACCTGCTGCTGGACCCGGGCTCGTTCGTGGAGGACGCCCTGCTGGCCAACACCGCGGCGGCCGACCTCCCGGCCGACGGGGTGGTCACCGGGACCGGCTGCATCGACGGTCGCACCGTGGTGGTGGTGGCCAACGACCCGACGGTCAAGGCCGGCTCGTGGGGGGCCCGCACGGTCGAGAAGATCATCAGGGCCACCGAGCTGGCCCTGCGCCAGGAGCTGCCCGTCTTCTGGCTGGTCGACTCGGCCGGGGCCCGCATCACCGACCAGGTCCAGCTCTTCCCGGGGCGCCGGGGCGCCGGGCGCATCTTCTACAACCAGATCAAGCTCTCGGGCCGGGTGCCGCAGATCTGCTGCCTGTTCGGCCCGTCCGCCGCCGGCGGCGCCTACATCCCGAGCTTCTGCGACATCGTGATCATGGTCGAGGGCAACGCCTCGATGTACCTGGGCTCGCCCCGGATGGCCGAGATGGTCATCGGTGAGCGGGCCACCCTGGAGGAGACCGGCGGCGCCCGCATGCACGCCACCGTGTCGGGGTGCGGCGACAACCTGGCCACCGACGACGCCGACGCCATCGACCAGGCCCGGGCCTGGTTCACCTACTTCCCGCCGTCCTGGCGCGACACGCCGCCCCGCTACCAGCCGGCCGGCCCGGCCCGGCCCCTGGTGACCGGGGTCGTGCCCGAGGACGACAAGGCCGGCTACGACGTCCACGCGGTGATCGAGGGCCTGGTCGACGCCGAGAGCTTCTTCGAGCTCAAGCCGCTCTTCGCGCCCGAGCTGGTGGTGGGGCTGGGGCTCCTGGAGGGCCGGCCGGTGGGCATCGTGGCCAACAACCCGGCCCAGAAGGGCGGCGTGCTGTTCGTCGACTCGGCCGACAAGGCGTCCCGCTTCGTGTGGTGCTGCGACGCCTTCAACATCCCGTTGGTGTTCCTGGCCGACGTGCCCGGCTTCATGATCGGCACCCAGGTCGAGGCCCAGGGCATCATCCGCCACGGCGCCAAGATGGTGACGGCCATCTCGGAAGCCACGGTGCCCAAGGTGTGCGTGGTGCTGCGCAAGGCCTACGGCGCCGGCCTGTACGCCATGTCCGGCCCGGCCTTCGAGCCCGAGGCCACCCTGGCCCTGCCCACGGCCAAGGTCGCGGTCATGGGCCCGGAGGCGGCGGTGAACGCGGTGTTCGCCAACAAGATCGCCGAGATCGACGACCCGGTGGCCCGGGAGGCCTTCGTGGCCGAGCAGCGGGCCATCTACGAGGCCGACGTCGACCTGCTGCGCCTGGCCTCGGAGCTGGTGGTCGACGCCGTCGTCGAGCCCGAGGCCCTGCGCGACGAGCTGGTGCGCCGCCTGGGCCGGGCCGAGGGCAAGGATCGCCACTTCTCCGATCGCCGCCACGGCGTCCCCCCGGTGTGACCGTGCTGCTGTCGGTTGGGGATCAGGTCGGGCCGATGACGCGATGCCGGGGGGAGCGGTGAGCGCGCCGGGGGCGACGACGGCGCGGCCCGCCACGGTGACGTTGCCGGCCGCGGTGACCATCCGGGACGTGGGACCCCGGGACGGGTTGCAGCCGGAGGAGCCGGTGCCGGTGCCGGACCGGGTGCGGCTGGTGCACGCCCTGGCCGACGCCGGGGTCAGTCGCATCGAGGTGGCGGCCTTCGTGTCGCCCAAGGCGGTGCCGGCCATGGCCGGCGCGGCCGAGGTGGTGGCCGGCATCGAGCGCCGCCCCGGGGTCACCTACGCCGCCCTGGTGCCCAACCCCCGGGGGGCGGAGATGGCGCTGGAGTCCGACCTGGACGAGCTGACGGTGACCATCTCGGCGTCGGAGACCTACAACCAGCGCAACGTGCGCATGAGCACCGAGGAGTCGGTGGAGGCCATCGCCCGCATCGTCGAGTTGGCCCGCGCCGCCGACGGCCGCGGCGCCCGCCACGGTGGCGCCGAGCTGGACGAGGTGCCGGTGGTGGGGGTCCCGGTCGACGCGGTGATCTCCTGCGCCTTCGGGTCGCCGTACGAGGGCGAGATCGCCCCCGCCGAGGTGGTGACCCTGGCCCGTCGCCTGGCTGCTGCCGGGGTGAGCGCCTTGACCTTCGCCGACACCACCGGCATGGCCACCCCCCGCCGGGTGGCCGATCTGGTCGCCGCCCTGGACGGGGCCCTGTCCCTGGACGGCAGCTCCCTGGTCCACGGCGAGTCGCGGGCCCGGAACGTGGTGGCCTCGGTCGAGACGCACGGCCTCTCCGGCCTGGGGCTGCACCTCCACGACACCCGGGGCACGGCGCTGGTGAACGCCTATGCCGCCCTGGCCCTGGGCATCACCCGCTTCGACACCGCGGTGGGGGGCCTGGGCGGGTCGCCCTTCGCCCACGGGGCCGGCGGCAACCTGGCCACCGAGGAGCTGGTGGCCCTCCTCGACGACCTGGGCGTGCACACCGGCATCGACATCGAGGGCTTGGTCGACGCCGCCCTGCTGGTGGAGGGCCTGGTGGGCCGGCCCGTCCCCAGCGGCGTGGCTCACGCCGGCCCCCGCACCCGCCGGGCCCCCTCGGCCTGACCCACCCTCCGTTTGGCCCCGGCGAGGCAGGGTGGGGCAGGGTGTCGCGGTGCCGTGGTGCGACGGGTGCGACCGCTTCTACAACCCCAGCTCCCTGGCCATGGACGGGACGTGCAAGGAGTGCGGCGCCTTCATCGCCAGCCCCGACGACGAGCCGGACCGGGAGCGCAGCGGCCGGGCGCCCTGGCACTTCTACGTCCTCATGGTCGCGCTGGTCGTCTACCTGGGCTGGCGGCTGATCCAGGGCATCGGCTGGGTCGTCACCCACATCTGACCGACACCGCCCGGGTCACGGGGGCCGGAGGTCCCAGTGTCCGGGTCCGCCGGTGAGGGTCCAGGCGCTGTAGGTGATGAGGTCGTGGTGGGGGCGGCAGAGGCGGGCGAGGTTGTCGAGTTGGGTGGGGCCGTCGTGGGCGTAGTCGGTGCGCCAGTGGTGGATCTGGAGGTGGTGTCGGGCGGAGCAGTCGGGCACGACGCAGGTGCGGTCGCGGGCGATGAGGGCGGCGCGGATGGGGGCGGGGACGTAGCGGCGGTCGGTGCTGATGACGGCGATGTCGGTGCCTTTGGTGATCACGGTCTTGAGGAGCGCGTCGCGGGCGAGGGTGCGGGCGAAGGTGACCGGTACGGGTCCGAGGCCGGGGACGTCGCAGGTCTCGCCGTCGATGGTGTGGCCGCGGATGAGGGCCTCGTAGCTGGCGTGGACCATGACCTGGGCTGGGGCTCGGCGGTTGCCGCCGGTGCGTCGTCGTTCGGCGAAGCGTCGCTGCGACAGGGGCACGCCTGGTGGTGCGTCCGGTCTCGGCGGCGGGCTGGTGGTGGGATCGGGGGAGGCGGCAGAGGTGGGGCTGGAGGTGGATCGTTCAGCTCGGTCGAGTCGTTCAGGCTCGGGGAACAGGGGCGGTGCACCTGGTGCTGGGCGGTCGTGGCGGTGGGCCCTCGCGGAAGGTCGGTCGACCGGCGGGCTGTCTTGTCGTTGAGGTGTCGGGCGCTCGTCGTGAGGGTCCAGGGGCCGACCGCTGGTCGGGGTCGCGGTCGTGGTGGGCCCGGCCGGGGCGGCAGGTTGGATCGGGTCCGGGTCGG